>JBGSKZ010000115.1:0-1161 GCA_041741035.1 Treponematales bacterium | reverse complement strand
CGCGCCTTCGAGGGCCTTGCCGCCGTGGCTCTTACCACGCAGCGCGACTCCATGGTGTGCGTAGACGAACGGGGCGACCCACTGCGGCCCGCCATACTCTGGCTGGACGCGCGCAAAGCCCCTCGTCCCTACCGCCCCGGCTTCTTCACCGCCCTGGGCCTGAAGCTCATAGGCATGGACGAGGCGCTGGCCCGCACGCAAGAGTCGGGAAAGTGCTCCTGGCTGCGGCTCTACGATCCTGACGCCTGGGAACGCACCTGCTCCTACATGCAGGTATCGGGTTTCCTTACCGCCAGGCTCACCGGCGAGTTCGCCGATTCGGTGGCGTCGCAGATAGGCCATATACCCTTCGACTATAAGCGACAGCGTTGGGCCGCTCCCGCGCACCGCAACGCCAAGATGTTTCCCGTGGAGCCCCGCAAGTTGCCCAGGCTCGTCGCGCCCGGCGCGGAATTGGGCAGGATAAGCCAGGCCGCCGCCGCCGCCACCGGCATACCGGCTGGCCTTCCCCTCATAGCCGCTGGCTCCGATAAGGGTTGCGAGACCCTGGGCATGGGCGTGGTGGACGAGACCATGGCCAGCCTGTCCTTCGGCACCACCGCCACCATCCAGACCATGAGCGTGCGCTACCGCGAGCCCCTGCGCTTCATGCCGTCCTTTCCCGCGCTCATACCGGGCAGCTTCAACCCCGAGGTGGAAATTTTCCGAGGCTATTGGATGATAACCTGGTTCAAGAACCAGTTCGCGTATGAGGAGGTCGAGCGCGCCAAGGCCGCGGGCATGGCTCCCGAGGAGATGCTCGACGAGCTGCTGGCCTCCACGCCGGCGGGCGGGCAGGGCCTCCTGATGCAGCCCTACTGGACGGCCGGCCTGAAGACCCCGGCGGCCCGCGGCGCCGTCATAGGCTTCGGCGACGTGCATGAGCGGGCTCACCTGTACCGGGCCATAATCGAAGGCCTGGCCTTCGGGCTTAAGGAAGGCCTTGAGAAGATAGAGCGCGCCTCGGGCACGAGGGTAACGTTGCTGGCCGCTTCAGGCGGGGCGAGCCAGAGCGACCGCATATGCCAGATATCGGCTGACCTGTTCAACCTGCCCCTGGAGCGAGGGGCGAGCTGCGAGACGAGCGGGCTCGGGGCGGCCATGTGCGCCGCGGCCGGGCTG
>JBGSKZ010000114.1:0-2224 GCA_041741035.1 Treponematales bacterium | reverse complement strand
AAGCGCCGCCTCGCGGCTGAGCTCAGGATATACGTAGTCGAGATCCGCGCCGGAAATCTTCACGATCGTGGCCGCTTTAAACCAGAGCTCCATGCGGCGGATATATGCGTCGCGATCGACTACCATGACGGGGCGCACGTTAGGATCGAAGGATATGACTCTCCGGCCGCTTTCCCTGAGGACCAGGGCTTCGATGGTGGATGCCGCCGGCTCCATGGTCATCGATATGGAACCGAAGAGGAGGCAGCGCGCCTCTTCCGGCAATTCCTGGGGCAGGTCGGAGGCCAGGAGAGAGCGGTCGGCGCTCCCTTCGGTATAAAAGGCGTATTGGGGCTCTTCGCCCTCCTCGAGCTTGACGAAGGCCAAGGTGCTCGGCTGTCCGGAGCGCGCTATGAGGCCGGTGTTCACGCCATTGGCCGCGAGCCTGGCTACCAGCGAATCGCCGAAGAAATCGCGCGATATGCGGCCCAGGAAGGCCACCGGCACGCCGAGCCTTCCTATGGCCACCGCCGAATTGTACGGGCTGCCGCCGGGGCAGGGCCTGTACGCTTCGCCGCCCTCCGGCCCCTCTGGCCGGAACGGCACCATGTCTATCAAAGCTTCTCCGCAGCACACTATCATCGCGGCCTCCGCGTAGCTATGGGGTATGCGTTCGATGATAAGCCCCCGAGCAGCGAGCGGCAAGGCGCAATCGATGCTTTATAGAGAAAAATGTAATCGATTACATTTTTCTCTTGACAGAATAGGCGGCCGGCCCGATGATGGCGCGTGCATGCAAGAGCTACAAGGCTGCGTGGAGCTATAGTTAGTTCCCCGAAGCTTGTGTCTCGGGGCGATACGCCGCAGCGGCTTGCGTACCGCAGTACGGTGCGACGCTATTTAAAGCGTCCCCATACGGGCAGCCACAAGCTTCGGGGAACTAAGGGAGGTATACATGCTCATAGGCATCTCGCCCGTCATAGGGCCGGAACTGCTCGACACCCTGTTCCGCATGGGGCACGGCGATGAGCTCGTGCTCGCGGATTCCTTTTTTACCGGCGATTCGCTCAATAGCCGCGTCATACGCGCGGATGGCCTCCGCATACCGGCCCTGCTGGACGGCATCCTGGCGCTCATAAACCTCGATTCCTACGTGCCCGCGCCCCTTGCCATGATGGCGCCCGTGCCCGGCGATTTCCTGGACCCCGAGGTGGAGAAGGCGTATCGCGCGCCCATAGACGCCCGTTGGCCAGGCACTCCCGCCATAGAGCGGGTGGAGCGCTTCGCCTTCTACGAGCGCGCCCGCAAGGCCTTCGCCGTGGTCATGACCGGCGAGACGGTAAAGTACGGTAATATCATCATAAAGAAAGGCGTCGTGCCGGTACGCTGGTAGGGCTTACTTAGTTCCCCGAAGCTTATGGCTGGCTTTGCGGGGACGCCAGCCGTAGCGCAATTGCGCGGCTACCCACGCTAGCGCTAGCGGCGCAGGTCTCCAAGACATAAGCTTCGGGGAACTAATAATGGCTTAGGTCTCGGGATTCCGCCCGCGCGCGCTTGTAATCGATTACAAGGCCCGGCTACCCGCCTGGTCCGTCCCCGCGGGGCAAAAGGAGCGACTATGCCGGACATACTGCCTAAGCTTCTGCCCGTGTTCGCCCTCATTGTCCTGGGCGCCCTGCTCGGGCGGCGGGGCTTCATAAGCGAGGCCTTTGCCGAGGGAGCCAAGCGCCTCGTCGCCTCCGTGTCGCTTCCCGCCCTGCTCTTCATGGCTTTTTCGCGCATGAGCCTGCAGGCCTCGCACCTGTACCTGGCTCTCATCGTGTTCGCTTCCTGCGGGCTCCTGGCCCTTATATCGCTGCCGCTCGCCGCGCTGGCGCGCCTGCCCCAGCCGGCTACCCGCATGCTCTTCCAGGGCTTCGAGGCGGGCATGCTCGGCTACGCCCTCTTCGCCTCGCTCTTCGGTAACGCCGAGCTGGGATTTTTCGCCGGGGCCGACCTCGGCCAGGTCCTCTACGTGTTCACCGTCCTGATGGCCCAATTGCTGGCGGGCGAGGCGGGCGGCAAAATCAAAACCGCCGACCTGGCCAGGCGGCTCGTTTCATCGCCGGTCATCATAGCCATAGCGGCGGGACTCGCCTCCGCGGCCTTCGTGCCCGGCGCCGAAGGCCTGCCCTGGGCTCCCGGCGCCATGCTGGACCCCAGCCTCACGGCCATAGGCTCGCTTACCACCCCCTTAGTTTGCCTC
>JBGSKZ010000113.1:0-2118 GCA_041741035.1 Treponematales bacterium | reverse complement strand
AAGTAAGGAGGTTCCTATGGCAGAAAGGAACATTACCCCGTTTAAGGGTCCGGTAAGCGCCACGTTGATCGTGGTCGTACTGGCGGTAGTAGCGGTACTCGTACTACTGTCCACGAGCTTCTTCGTGGTCGATCAGACCGAGGAAGCGGTGGTCCTCACCTTCGGGCGTATAACGAAGACGGCGCAGCCGGGCTTGCACTTCAAGATGCCCTTCGGCATACAGAAGAACTATAACGTGCCCACGCAGGTCATACAGTCTGAGCAATTTGGTTTCCGCACCATCGAGGCGGGCGTGCAGACCCGCTACGACGAGCGGGCTTACCCCGAGGAATCGGTCATGCTCACCGGCGACCTCAACATCGTGGACGTGGAATGGATCATCCAGTACAAGATCAACGATCCTGTGGCCTGGCTCTTCAATACCGAGGATAGGCACAAGACCATACGCGATATCAGCCAGTCCGTCATTAACCTGCTCGTGGGGGACAAGGCCATACTGGAAGTGCTCGGGCCGGCCCGTACCGCCATAGAGGAGGAAGGCCGCCAGCTCATGAATGATACCTTGCAGGGCTATGGCCTGGGCATAACGATCATCGCGAATGGCGTGAAGCTCCAGAACATCGTGCCGCCAAGCGGCGTGCAGACCGCCTTCGAGGACGTGAACAAGGCCCAACAGGATATGAACCGCCTGATCAACGAGGGCAAGGAAGCCTACAATAAAGAAATCCCCCGCGCCCGCGGCGACGCGGACCGCATCATACAGGTGGCCCAGGGCTACGCGGCGGAGCGCGTGAACGTGGCCAACGGCGACGTGGCGCGCTTCAAGGCCGTGTACGACGAGTACCGCAAGGCGCCCGACGTTACCCGCGACCGACTCTACTACGAAATGATGGAAGAAGTGTTCAAGGACGCCACCGGCGTAGAGCTCATAGACAGCGAGCTTGGCAACTTCATACCGCTTAAGAACATAGGCGCCGCTGCGGGAGGCCGATAATGAAAAAGCTTATTACCGGAATAGTCGTAGCCATGGTGCTCGTCGTCGTATTCCTCCTTATGGGTCCCTTCTACGTGCTCGAAGAAGGCAATCAGGCCCTCGTGCTGCGCTTCGGCGAGATAAAGAAAACCGAGCTCGACGCTGGCCTCAAGTTTAAGACCCCCTTCCTTGACAATGTCGTCGTGTATTCCAAGAAAGTGCTGCCCTGGGACGGCGAGGCTCGACGCATACCTACCAGGGAGCAGCAGTTCATTTGGGTGGACGTGACCGCTCGCTGGCGCATAAGCGATCCCGTGGTATTCTATAAGTCCCTTACCACCATGGAGCGGGCCTACGGTAAGCTGGATGACGTGATAGACGGCGCCGTGCGCACTATCATAACTTCAAATTACCTCCGCGAGGCGGTGCGTAACAGCAATGCCATTACGCAAGCTAAGCTAGACGAAAGCTTTGAGACCGGCGACGCAGAAGGCGCGGAGGCCCTGCAGCAGCTTACCTTTACCGAAGTAAGCTATGAGCGTATAGATAAAGGCCGCCGCCTCCTGTCCCAGGATATGCTCGTCATAGCCAGGGAGGTCGCCCCCGAATACGGCATAGAGATACTCGATATCATACCCAGGCAGATACGCTACAGCGACGAGCTTACTGAGAGCGTGTACAACCGCATGATAGCCGAGCGCAGCCAGATAGCGCAGGCTTTCCGCTCCTTCGGCGAAGGCAAGAAGGCCGAATGGATGGGCAAGCTCGAGAACGAGCAGCGCTCCATACTGTCCAAGGCCTACGAGACCGCGGAAACCCTTAAGGGCGTCGCGGACGCCACGGCCACGCGTATATACGCCGACGCCTACAACCGCGACCGCGCCTTCTTCGATTTCTGGCGGGCCACGGAATCCTATAAGGAAGTACTGCCCAAGTTCACCAAGACCCTGTCCACGGACATGGACTACTTCAAGTTCATGTACAGTCCCAAGGGCAGGTAAGGCTGGCCTAGCCTATCGGCCGCCGGCCGGGGCTAGGGCTTAAAGCCGGGGCACGGGGAGTACTACCCCCGTGCCCGTTTTATTTCGGAGGGGCTATGCAAGATATTCGGAATCCCTTTATAGGCAATGAGGGCTACGGCTGCT
>JBGSKZ010000112.1:0-4433 GCA_041741035.1 Treponematales bacterium | reverse complement strand
GCGGCAAGCCCGGCCGCCGCGAGATTGCCTCTATTGTGGGCCCCGGGCACAAGTACCGTGGCAGGCACGAGCTCGAAGGCCTCTTTGCCAGGCAAGGCCGCCACGGCCGAGCCGTCGGCCCGTATGGCCGCCCCAAAGCAGCCTGTCGGCAAGGACCGGCCGTAGTACAGCGCCCGCCCCTTAGTCTCGGAGGCGAAGCTGAGGCCGTAGGGGTCGTCGGCGTCGCATATCGTATAGTCGGAGGCGTCCTGATCGGCGTAAATGAGCCTCTTGTCGGCCACGTAGGCTTCCATGCTGCCGTAGCGGTCCAGGTGGTCGGGCACTATGCGCGTGAGCACGCTCACGAGCGGCTTTAGGGCGCCTTTGCCCTTGAGGTCCCCGAGCTGCCAGCTGGAGAGCTCTAGCACTATGCGGTCGCGCGGGCCGGCCTCGTCGAGGAAGCTGAAGGGCGATACGGTTATATTGCCGCCGAGGAAGGCCTTAATCCCCGAGGCCTTGAGCGCGTGGGCTATGGCGCTCGCGGTGCTCGATTTGCCCTTCGATCCCGTTACCGCCACGAGGGGCGTGGCGCAGAGGCCCAGGAATATGGACAGGTCGGTCTCGACCCGCTTCGAAGCCTGGAGATACGGCGAATCGGGGCGCACCGCGGGGTTCTTTACCACGATATCGGCTTCCGAAAAATCCTTCATATCGTGTTTGCCCAAAACGAAGCGCAAGCCGAGCCCGTCGAGCGCCGCAACAGAGGAGGCTAGGGAGGCTTCGTCCTTCATGTCCGTTACCGTTACCTGAGCGCCGCAGAGCGCTAGGAAGCGCGCGCTCGCTATGCCGCCGCCATGGAGGCCGAGCCCCATGACCGTGACTTTCCTGCCCTTAAGGTCATTGCGTTTGAGTGTCTGCATAATCGAGGGCGTACTCCTTCTGTTCTCGGGCATTCAAATAAGCGTTCACGGAGAATCTGCTGAGGAGCGTCTTCCAGGTATCCGGTATGGATGAGCGCAATTGGCTGAATTCCGGCAGGTTCTCGCTGAAGTTGGCGTCTTTGAGGACGTTCTGGATCTTCTCAATGTCGGGGCTCAGGCGCTTAAGGGCGTAATGAAGCAGGGGTACCATGCCCCGCCTGCCCTCGGGGCTTAAGAGCGGTATGGTGGCGCATACGGTCTTGTATTTGCAGAAGAGCGGATAATAGGGATAGATGCGCTTGCCCGGCATGAGGAAAAGCTTGGTGAAGAATTTTGACAGGTCCGTATCCATCCATATGCCGCGCACCAGATAGCCCTTGCCGGTTTCCCCTATCCAGGTCTGCGATATGAGCTGTCGTATCCTGAAAGCCCGTACGCGGCCGGATTCCCACATGACCGCTTCCAGCGGTATGAGTTCCGATTCCAGGTAAAGCTTCTTGGTGGCGTAGGCGGGGGTCCTGTCGTTGGTGCCCGCTTCAAGGATATCGCTGTCCAGGGGCCTCGGCAGCAAATCCAGGCGCAAGAGGTAGAGGTATACGTCCTCGTCCACCTTGAACATGCGGTAAAAACAGGGCTTGAGTATCTCCGCGGGATCGAAAAAGTAGGTAAGGCCATTGAAGGCCTCCGGCAGGAGCTCGATAAGCTGTTTGACTACATCCCGTATCGAGTTGATATAGGGGGCGCTCGGCACAGGATTCCTTACGTCATGGTGTATGGGAAGGTGGGGGACGACTATCGACGTGACCAATTCCACGAAATATTCTTCGCCTTGGTTGAAACGCATGGAGTAGGGGGCATTATGCCCATTATCCGCCCCGGCTAGGAGCTCGTTAACGCTCGAGTCGATATAATGTATGCGAATTTCATTTAATAGTTGTTCCATGCGTTGCTAGTATAGTATCGCGGGGGCTCTAAATCAACGACCAAGATTGCGAACGCCGCCAGGGCATGGTATAGTGTTGCCATAGAATGAATTGTTAGGGGTGTACCATGCGAGCGCGAATAAGGTTTCCGATTTTGGCCCTGGCTATGTCCGCCCTCTGCGCCGGCGCCGCCATGGCGCAGGCCAAGACCGCGGCCGTCATAGAGTACGCGAGCTCGGACGACGTCATCGTCATACGGGCCGGGCGGGCCCTTACCATAGACGACCCCTTCGGCCTGGAGCTCCAGGAAGGCGACAATGTGCAGACCGGCCGCGCTACCCTCCTGGAAATTCGGCTTACGCAGAGCGGCGCCGTATTCAAGCTCGCCGAAAACACCACCTTCGTCCTGAATAAAGCCGTTTCCGGCGAGACCGCGCTCTCCCTCGTTTACGGGCGGCTGAGGGCTAAGGTGGACAAGCTGAGCGCTAACGACGCCTTCACGCTCGCCAGCGCCTCGGCCGTCGCAGGGGTGCGCGGCACTGATTTCGGCATGGACGTGATAGCCTCGCGCGCTTCGGGCTTAAGCTATCCCCTTACCCAGGTATACTGCTTCGAAGGCGAGGTCGTCGTTACCGCCATGGTAAACACCGTGGCAAGCTCGAAGGAGAAGCTGGAATCCATCCCCAAGAGCTTCGTCATAGGCTCGGGGGAGATGGTAACGGTTAACCGCATCGAAGAGGTCATAGACGCGAACAAGTCCCCCATCCTGCCCTCGATAGAGGAGTTCTGGGGCGATAAGGGCTTCAGCGCCGAGCCGCCGGCGGCGAGCCAGGTTGAGGCCGCCCCCGCGCCTTCCGCGACGGCCCCCGCGGCCGACGAGAGCCTAAGCGAACAGGAGCGGCTGAACGTGTACTACGCCGCCTATACCGAGGGCTTCGAGGCCGCTAAGCGCGAATTGGCGTCGGCGGCCGGCGGCCTGAGCGCGGAGGAAGAGAAAAAATACGCGGGCGCGGTAAAGCTGCAGAAAGGCACCTTCCTTACCGCCGGCCTCATCGCCTCCGCCGGCCTGGGCCTCAACCTCGCCGGCCTGTACGTAGCCTCCACGGGCGACGCGGAGACGGCGGACAGCCTGGCTATGGGCGGCCTCGTGCTTACGGGGTTGAGCGTGCCCTTCTTCGCCATGGCCCTGGCCCTCGGGCCCTAGAGGGCCCCTGTAATCCCGGGCCGGCGTCAGCCGGCCTTGCCCAGGTGCTCCTCGATAAAGGCCCGGTAGCGAGGGTTCTTCATGAGCTCCTCGTGCCTGCCGAAGCCCAGGGCCCTGCCCTGGTCGAGGAAGAGCACCTTGTCCACGTACTGCAGGGTGGACAGCCTATGCGACACGATGACGAAGGAAAGGTCCTTGGACAGCTCGTCGAGCTTGCGCATGAGCCGCTCCTCGTTGGCGGCGTCCAGGCTGGCCGTAATGTCGTCGAAGAGCATGAGCTGGGGCTTCCTAGCCACGGCCCGCGCTATGGCCATGCGCTGCTTCTGGCCGCCCGAGAGGCTCACGCCGCGCTGGCCCACCACGGTATTTTCGCCCTCGGAGAAGTCGCTAATCTCGTGGGCCATCTGGGCGGCTTCCACCGCCGTCCGGAAGAGCTCGTCCGAGGGCTCGTCGCTGCCGAAATCCACGTTCTCGCGCAGGCTGCCCGAGAAGAGCAGGGCTTCCTGCGGTACGTAGCCCAGGCGCGAGCGGTAGGAGGCGAGGTCGAGATCCTTGACGCTCAGGCCGTTCACCAGGAGCTCGCCGGAACGCGGAGGCAGGAGGCCTAAGAGGCACTTCACCAGCGTGGACTTGCCGCTGCCCACCGGGCCTATGACGCCTATGCGCTCGCCCTTGCCAATGGAGAAGTTTATATCGGAGAGGGCGTCGCCGGGCCTGTCGCCGTAGCCGAAGGACAGGCCGCGCAATTCCACCCGCTCGAGGCCGTCGATGGCGCGCGGGCTCTCGGGCGCGGCGGGCTCGGGATGCCGCGCTATCTCCTCCAGGCGGTCTATATTGACGAAGGCCCTCTTGCCCGATACGAAGAGCTGAGGTATGTCCAGGATGGGGTAGATGAGCATGGTAAGATAGGTATAGAAGGCGTAGAAGGTGCCTATGCTTATTTCGCCGCGCACCGCCATGAGGCCGCCCGCGAACACTATGCCCACCTGCGCCACGTAGTCTATGTACTGGTATATGAGATGGAGCACGACCTCGAGCTTGGCCACGGCCATTTCCGTGCCGAAGCGCGTATCGAGCACGTTCTTGAAGAAGCGGCGGTACTTATCTTCGCAGGCATAGGCCTTGATGATGCGCACGCCCGAGAAGCTCATTTCCAGCCTGGCGTTCACCGCGCTTATGGACTGCTGGTTTTTCTGGAAGGTGTCGTAAATCCTGTCCTGCGTTATATAGAAAATCGCTATCATGACCGGCAGGGGTATAAGCGAATACAGGGTGAGCTTGGGGTTCAGGAGGAACATGGCGATGAGGCAGAAGGCCACCTTGCTTATCGATTCCACCGCCCTGAATATGCCCGAGCAGAGGAACCAGGACAGCTTGGGGAAATCGTACAGGTCGTCGGTAAGCCTC
>JBGSKZ010000111.1:0-10992 GCA_041741035.1 Treponematales bacterium | reverse complement strand
GGAGGTAGGCGGCGGTGAGGGGCAGCTCCAGGCCTATTTCCGGTATGCGGTGAAGCTCCCTCCGGTGCGCCGCCGCGCTTAGCGCGGCGCTCATAGGGCCGTTCTCCCGGGCCTGGCCCGGTAGGCGTCGAGCTTCTCGAGCACGAGGGCATAGAGGCCCGGTTCGAGGCCCTGGGCTGCCTCGACGAAGAGCGGGCGCACGGCCGAGTCGTCGAAGCTGCCGTCGGGCACGAGTATGGGCGTCATCTTGAGCTCGCCCGTGCGTTCGCCCTCGTCAATTTTATTGTGCCTAAAGCCTTCGGCCTGGGTCCAGGTGAGGGAGCGCTGGTAGCCGCGCTTGTCGTAGACGAGCTGGAAGCCGGTGAGCGGCCCGCTTTCGCGCTCGTACCAGGCGTAGAGGTCGAAATATCCGTCGAAGAACAATCGCCGGTAGCCCTCGTCGTGCTGGCGAAGATTGGGAAATTCCTTAAGCATGGCTTACTCCGTTCTTCCCTGGGCGCGCTTCTTGCCGTCCGCGCCGCGATAAGGGTTCTTGGTATTCTTGAGGTAGGCTTTATACGCGGAACAGGCGGCGTAATAGCCTTCAGGCCCGCGAAACGTGGAGAGCTCGTCGCAGCGATACAGTTCGAGCAGGGTGGGGAAGAGCGGATGGCGCAATATACCCTCCACGCTCGACGGGGGTATGCGAGGCAAGGCTGATGGCATCATATGGTAGCGGACGAGGAAGGCCACGTCCTCGATTATAGCGCGGGGATAGCCTAAACGGCGAAGAAAATTCCGCGCGGTTCGCTCTCCGATTTCGGAGTGGCCGTCGAAGCGCCTGCCCTCATTCTCGATAGCGTCGGGCTTGCCCGTATCGTGCAGCAAAAGGGCCAGGCTCAACACGTGGTCCACGCCCTTGCGATGGCTGAACGTTTCCATGGTATGCCGCCAGGCGTCTCCTTCGGGGTGGTATTCCTTGGCATGCGCCACCGAGCAGAGCTCATGGATTTCCGGCCAGAAGCGCTGCATGAAGCCGGCCTTGAGGAGAAGCTCAAAACCTTTGTCCGGCCGTTTCGCGCTCACGATCAGGTCCAGGAGGTCCCGCTGGTACAGGGCGTCGGGCTCCTCGCTTACGCTTTCCCCGTTCAGGCGCGGTTCGTAGTCGTAGCGCGCGGCCAATATGGCCGCCTCGAAGAGAGCGAGCTCGGCGGGGCCGCCTTCGGGCTCGGGCCGCGTATCGGACAGGCTTTCGTACACGCCTCCCCTGCCGTTGAAGCGGCGCGCGTCCGGGGCCTTGGTAAGCCTCAATTGCCGAAAGGCGGGCTTAAGGTCCCCGTCGAGGCAGCGGAAGCGCAGCCTGCCGCCATCGTCGGCGTCGTCGCTGGCATCCGCGTAGGGCAGGCCGGGGAAACTCAGCCTCTCCCGCCCCGTGGCCAGCGACACGAGGTCCCCGGCATGGGCCAGGAAACGCACGGGCGCCTTGGCCCGGTTGAAATAAGCGTCAAGCGCGCTGAATGAACAGTCGACGGGGGGGCTTTGCGGCTGCGAGCTATCCATGGCGAGCCTTTCGCGGGTCGTGGAAACGGTAAACGGGGGGCGCAGGCGCGCCGGGTCAATCGCCGGCTGGGCGCAGGTAGAGCTCGTCCGCGGCCGGCAGAGTATCGCGGAGGTCCTTAAGGAATTCGGGGCCTTCGCCCATATCCTCGTAGCTACCGCAGTAATCTATGCTGCGCCTCGCCACGGTAAAATACTTATATATCTTTTCCTCGCCGGACTTCTTCCGCCATTTGCCCGCGTCGCAGCGCACGCGCAGATAGTACCGGCCCTGGCCGGCAGGAGCGGGAACGAGTTTGCAATGTATGCAGTTGGCGCAAAAGATCTTGCCGCTGAGCTCCGACGAGTCGATCTCTTCCCGTGCTTCTGTCATCGCTTCCATAGTCATTGCCGCCTTTGCCGTTTCCATAGTATATAATCCTCTCCGCGCGGTCAAGGCGATAATCGGAAGGGGACTAGCTATGATAGCAACCGTCGTGAATGCCGTCGCTATAATAATCGGCACGTTTGTGGGGCTTCTCTTCCGGAAAGGCTTTTCGGACAGGGCGAAGGATAGCGTGTATAACGCCACGGGGGTCATATCCCTGGTCATAGGCTTTTCGATGGCGCTCTCGGGTACGCATATACTGGCCATGGCGCTGAGCATCATCATAGGCGGGCTCATAGGCACCGCCTTGGACGTGGAAGGCGCTATATACAGGCTTGGCGAGTTCCTGCGGAGCCGTTTCGCGAAGAACGCCGCCGAGGATAGCGCCAAGGGCGAAGGGGGGGCTCCCGCCGCGGGCGGCTTCGCCTACGGCTTCCTGAACGCGTCGGTGCTCTTCTGCGTTGGGGCCATGGCCCTCGTCGGCTCCTTTCGGGCAGGCACCGAGGGCGATTATTCGCTTCTCCTTACCAAAAGCGTCATGGACGGCTTCATCGCCATTATCTTCGCAGGCGCCATGGGCATAGGCGTGGGTTTCTCCGCCTTGTCCGTTTTGGTGTATCAGGGCGCGCTTACCCTGCTTTCGGTATGGATACGGCCCTACGTAAGCCAGACGATGATTACGGAGCTATCCGCCGTTGGCGGCGCGCTCGTGGTTATGATAGGCATTAATCTCTTGGGCTTAAAGAAGATACGTACCGGCGACTTCCTGCCCGCGCTGCTCGTCATGGTGGCGTTGGCGTTGCTTTTCAAGTATATTCCTATCCTATAGATGCGCAATAAAAACGGCCGCAACCTTAGCCGGGGGAGTAGGTCTATAGCGTGATGACCAAGATCGAGTACCGCAATGCGCGGCAGGCGCGGACGGCGCATTACGACGAAAGCGGCGCGTGGTACAAGCTGGACAACGCGGCTATCATCATGCCCGCGGTCACGAACAGGCGCACCACCTCCCTCTTCAGGATAGCCTTTGAGCTGGACCGGCCCGTGCGCGCGCGGGAGCTATCCCTTGCCCTCGAAAAGCTCAGCCTGCGCTTCCCCTACCTCGCGGTCGAGCTGCATAAGGGTTTTTTCTGGTATTACTTCCAGCCTTTGAAGCATCCCCTGCGCATGAGCCTGGACTCGGGTTACCCCTGCATGGATTTCGACCTGCGCAAAAAAGGAAGCCAGCTCGTGCGGGTGCGCGTCATCCGCAACAGCATAGCCTGCGAATTCAGCCACGTCCTGACGGACGGCAGCGGCGGGCTCATCTTCGTAAAGGCGCTTTTAGTCGAATATTACCGCTTGCTCGGCCTCAATCCCACGCTTGAGGGTCTCGATTTCGATCCCGATTCAGAGCCCGACCCCGAAGAATACGAGGATGCCTACCAGCGCTTTTACAAGCCCGGCACCCCTATTCCTAAGCCGCTGCCCAAGGTGTTCCATCTGCGCTCTCCCCTTCTGCCTCCCAATCAATACAGGGTAACCGTGGGCGAGCTGGCCCTGGACGAGCTGCTGGCCCAGGCGCGCGCGCATAAGGCGAGCATAACCGAGTTTCTATCCGGGGTGTACCTCGAGTCGCTCCTGCGCATCAGGGAGGCCCAGCCCGCCCGCGCGCTCAGGCGTTCCAATCCCTACATATCGCTGGAAATGCCGGTCAATATGCGGAAGTTCTTTCCCACCAGGACCCTGCGCAATTTCAGCCTCTTTATTCTGCCCACCATCGATACGCGGCTCGGGCCCTGGAGCCTCGATGAGCTTATCAGCTACGTGCGACGCTACATGGCCATGGAACACGATCCTCGCTATATATCCCAGCAGATCAGCCGCAACGCGGGCGGCGGCAGGAAGCTCGCCGTGCGCCTCATTCCCCTGTTCGTGAAGAATTTCTTCGCGCGCCTGCTCTTCGTCGTCCTCGGCGAAGCCCTCATATCCGGCCTGCTGTCCAATTTGGGCGCGGTGAGCCTGCCGAAGGAAATTCAAGCCCATGTCAAAAGCCTTTCGCTGGTTGGCGCTCCGAGCCGCGCGCTTAAGACCCACGCGTCCTTTCTCAGCTGGAACGATACGCTTTACGTGGCGTTCGGTAGCCTCGCCGTCTCTCGGGAGCTTGAACGCCTTTTCTTCTCACGGCTCGCCTCATTAGGCATGGGCGTGCGCGTACACTCGAATATGGAGGCCTGATTATGTCATTATGCACCCGCTGTGGCGTCGATATAGGCGACGCGGCCACTTGTCCCCTCTGCGGGCTGGCCTCCGGCCAGGATACGCCCGCCGGCGCCGCGGCTCACTCGAGGAACCTCGTGGAGCTTACCGCGGCCGTGCAGCCCCCTTCACGTGCCCGCCACCTGTTCGTGGCGGAGCTCCTCACCGTGTCGCTGGCCATAGCCGCGCTTACCGTGTTCCTCGTGGACCTCTTAACCGGCGGGGGCGTAAGCTGGTCGCTTTATCCCTTGGCGGCCTTGGGATTTATCTGGGTGGCGATATGCCCCCTCATTCTGGCCACTAAGAGGAAGGCCCTCGGCCTGGCCTTTACGGCCTTGGCGCCTTTCGCCTTTCTCCTGGCGCTCGACGCCATTAACGGCGACCTGAACTGGTCTCTCAGGCTTGGCATGCCCATGGCCGCGGCCGTCGAGCTAGCCGCCTCCCTGGCTAGCCTCGCCAGCGTGCGCAGTAAGCGCAGAGGGCTCAACCTGCTCTCGTACGCCCTCTTGGCGGTGGCCTTCGTCTGCCTGGCCATAGAAGGCGTCATCAGCCTCTGGCTTAACGGATCGCTTCGCTTCGGCTGGTCCTTCATAGCCTCCTCGGCCTTGGTGCCCATCGCGTTATTCCTGCTGTATGCTCACCACCGGGTGGCCACGGACGCTACGCTCCGCCGGCTTTTCCACGTGTAGGCGGACGGCGAAGCCCGCCCTTGCCCGTTGGGGCGCTACCGTATACAATGGCGAGGCCACGCTTGTTGGCCTTGGAGGGAAGCATGTCTGAAGCGGTCATCCTCATCGTAGAGGACGAGGCCCTAGCCGGTATGGAACTCAGGGAGACTTTAGAGAAGTTCGGCTATAGGGTACCGGAAGTGCTCAAGCGCGGAGAGGACGTTCCCGAGTCTATAGTCGTTCACAAACCCGATCTCATCCTCATGGATATACGGCTCAAGGGCTTCCAGGACGGCATAGAGACCGCCTACATGGTGGGCGGCGAATTCGATGTGCCCTTCATTTTCCTCTCGGCTTATTCGGACGACGAGACGCTCAGCCGGGCGCTTGAAACCAGGGCGTACGGCTATCTCGTCAAGCCCTTCGACGAAAAGACGCTCCGCACTACCCTGGAGCTGGCGCTGAGGCGCTCGCGCGAATACCGGGAGCGCGAAGACGAGGATTGGTATAAACGGGCCCTATCCCGCTTTCCGCGGCCCGTGCTGCTCACCGACGCGTACGGCCGCATCAATTTCGCCAATGAAGCCGCGAAAAACACCCTGCCCGGCGGTCCGGATGGGCGCGTTGGCACGGCTATTCACATGTTTTTCAACGAGCCTTCCGCCGTTACCGATTTGCTGGCGGAAGCCGGAGCCCTCAGGCTGGGCAGCGCCGCGGCGAAGAAGACCTTCACGTTCAAGGGCGGCGACAAGCAGGCGCAGCTCGAAGTGAATCCCTTTAAGGATGACGAGGGCAGGGCCGTGGGTTTCGTCGTGCTCGTGTGCACCGAGGCCTAGCGGCAGCCATCTTTATATAAAAGGCCCGGCCAGCGAAGTTCGCTGGCCGGGCCTTTTCAATTCGCGCGCGCCGCTATTTCTCGGGGAGCATCACGTAGACGAAGGAGCGCTCCGGCTTGAGGGTCTCGGCCGCCAGTAGCCTGAATAGCTCAGGGTCGGCGAGGGCGGGCCTTTGCCGCGCCCGCTCCGCTATATCGTAGCCGAGTCCGTTGGCTACGGCGTTGGCAATGCTCCGTACCCAGAAGCTGTTGGTTCGGGTGGTGCCCGTATAGTCGCGCTGGGCGGCCGCGCGTATCTGCTGGGCATACATTGCCGGCATTTCGCCCGCCGCGAGCCTGGCGGCCTCGTCGCGCACTTCTGCGATAAGCTCGTCCACGCGCTCGGGATCGCAGTCGAAGGATACGATGAACAGGTATTGCTCTAGGGGGAAGCGCGAATACACGGCCTTGGTAGAGCTAACGTAGGTTCCGCCCAGCTCCTCGCGTATGGCGTCGAGGAGCCGGTTGTTGAACGCCTGCGCCATAAGGTCCAGCGTGTATTCCCGTTCCCAGCTCCATGGAGCCTCGCCGGCCCATACCATGCGCACGCTGGCTCGCTGCTCCTTAGCCAAAGGATAATCGAGCCTGACGTTTCCCCCGTCCCGGGAACGCAACGGCTCGCCGCCCCGGCTTTCGTCCGCCGCTCCCCCGGGTATGGCGCCCAAATAGCGGGCGACCAGCTTCTTGGCCTCCTCAAGGTCGAAATCCCCCACGAGCACGTAGGTGAAATCGGATGCCGACCCGAGAGCCTTCTCGCTGACGGACCGTACCTGTTCGTAGCTCAATGCCCGTATCTTCTCCGGGTCGAGCGCGCGGTAGCGGGGGTTGTCGCTGAAGAGGTGGGCGTTCCACGCGGTGTCGAAGCGGTAGCCGGGGTCCTGGAGTATGGGGCCTACCTGAGCCGCCAGGCGGTCGCGCATGAGCGCGAAGGCGCTGGTATCGCGGCCCTGCTCCGCCGCGTTGAGGTACACGAGGCGCAGGAGGGTGCGCAGCTCGCCGGTGGCCGCCTTGCCGGAAAAGCTTTCGCTGTTCTCGGCTATGCTCCAGTCGAGGGACAGGTTGGCCAGGGCCGTCTCTTCCTGTAGCCGCGTGGCGTCCATGCCGCCGAGGCCGACGGCGCCCAGGAGCGTAGGGCCGAAGACGGCCGCGTAGTAGTCTTCCTCCGGGAGGGCCGAATAGCCGCCCTTGGACCAGGCGACGAAGTTTATCGAGTCCTTGTCGAACGAGGTGGGCTTGAGCAGCACCGTTGCGCCGTTGCTGAGCGTAAGCGAGGTAATGCCGCCCGCTTCCTCCCGTTCCTCCACTATGCTTCCGCCCTGCGGCTCGTCGTCGAAGAGGCCGCCGCTAAAGGCGGTGGACGGCTCCAGCGGCTCCAGCGCGCTGGCCCTGGCCCGCTCGAGGGCGGTCTCGATATCCCGCGCCCCTATAGCCCCTTCCGGTGGAGCGGCCTTGGCGCGCAGTGCCACGGAGCCTTCGTCCTCCGCCAGGATAGCCAGGGCCGCCGCGTTCAGCTCGTCAAGGCTGAGCCTGTCCAAGGTATCCTTGATATATACCCGCTCGTTGATAACCCCGGGCACGGGTTCGTTGTACATGAAGTTGCGTACGTATTCCTCGGCGAAATTCCAGCTTTTCAAGTCCTGGTCCTCGACGTCAAGGGTGCCGAGCCAGCGGCGCCAGTTGTCTATGGAGCGGCGGAATTCGCTCTCGGTAAAGCCGTGCCTGCGTATGCGCTCCACCTCTACGGCCAGGTCGGCGAAGGCATCGAGCTCGGTCCCGGGTTCAGCGACTAGGCTGAACATATAGAGCCGCGTGAGGCCGTAGAAATAGTCGTCGTCGAAATACGCTTCTGCCCAGGCTTTGCCGCCCGCGCGGGTAAGGTCGGATAGCCTGAGCTTGACCGATTCCACGGCTATGCGCTTTTTGAGCCATTCGACGTAGTCGCCTATGGTGCGCTCGTCCTTGAGCGGCACGAGCTTTTGGTAAAACAATACGGAGCGGTCGAAATCCGGATGGTAGGTGGCTACGAAGCCCAGGTCGAAGCTCGGTTTAACCGGGAAGAAGGGGCGCTGCCGCAGCTGGCCGTCGGGGTTGGGAAAGGAGAATTCCCGCTCCACGGCCGCGGCCGCTTCCTTGCGGTCTATGTCGCCCACTATCATCACCGCTATGCGGTCGGCGCGGTAATTCTTATCATAGAAAGCCTTGAGACCCTCCGCCGTGGCGTTCCTGACGGAAGCCTCCGTGCCTATGGGCTCCCTGCTCGCCTGCTTGGAACCGGCGAGCAGCACCGGCAGCTCGGCCTTGCGCGCCGCTTCCGACGGCCCCAGACCCAGGCGGCGCTCCTCGAGTATGACGCCCTTCTCCTTCTCCACCTCTATGGGATCGAAGCTTATGGCCGTGGCCCATTCCCTGAGCACCTTGAGGCCGGTATCGAAGAACTCCGGATCGTCGGTGGGCATTTCCAGGGTGTAGACGGTATTCTCTATAGATGTGTACGCGTTGATCTCCGCGCCGAATTCCATGCCTATGGAGCGGAGATAGCGGATGAGCTCGTTTTCGGGAAAACTCGCCGTGCCGTTGAAGGCCATATGCTCGACGAAATGGGCATAGCCCAACTCATCGTCCTCCTCCACCGAGGATCCGCCCGCGACGACCAGGAACATGGTGACGCGGCCGCCAGGATTGCCGTTTGCGCGCACATAATACGTAAGCCCGTTGGGCAGTACCGTCTTAGTCAATTCCGGCGCGAGGGGGAGCGGGTCGCCTGCCTGGAACAGCGACGAGCCGGGCAAGGCTACGCTGCGAGGGGAGTTCGCGGGCGAGCCTACGCAGCCGCCGAGCAAGAGCAAGGCCGCCGTAAGCGCAAGCCCTATCGCGATGGGTCTCTTCATGGATGCTCCTCTAGCCAAAGTATCGGGGCCGGCTCGGCCCCGCCTTTGAATATACCTCAAACCCCGAAGCCCGGACAACGTTACCGCCCCTCCTATACTTACGGCTTGCTGATACGCTTGGCCGGCATTATTATGCCGGGAACGGGAAAATCGTCGAGGGGAGCCGTAGTATGATAAAAGACTTATGGTATGCCGTGCTCGAATCAAAAGAAATACCGCGTTCGAAGCCCGTAGGCTTTACGCGCATGGGCGAGCGCTTGGTTTTTTGGCGGGACGCGGGCGGCGCGGCGCATTGCTTCTATGATAGATGCGCGCATAGGGGGGCTTCGCTAGCCCTCGGCGATATAACGGACGGCCATGCGCGCTGTCCCTTCCATGGGCTGGAGTATGACGGGAGCGGCCGCTGTGTAAAGATACCCGCCAATGGCAAAAATGCGCCGGTGCCTCCGGCCTTCGCCATGCGCTCTTATCCGGTATACGAGGGCTGGGGCTGGATCTTCATATGGTGGGGCGAAGGAATCCCCGATCCGGCCGAGCCGCCCTATTTCGAGGACCTCAAGGATTTTACGCGCTGGGGCAGCGTTCGCGATCCTTGGGACAACCATTACAGCCGCGTAGCGGAAAACCAGCTCGATGTCGCCCACCTGCCCTTCGTGCATCACAACACGATAGGGCGTGGAAACCGTACCTTGGTTGAAGGGCCTGGCGTGGAGTGGGTGAGCGACAGGCTCTTTTTTCAGTACGTGTATAACAAGCTGGACGACGGCAGCGCGCCGCGGGGCCCGGACGAAGTGCCCGTTCCAGATCCCGCGCGCGACTATAAGATCGAGTTCCTCCTGCCGAATCTCTGGGAAAACCGCATATCCGACAAACTGCGCGTCATGGCCGCCTTCGTACCGGTAGATGAAGAACATACCCTGCTGTATATGCGCTTCTATCAGCGCTTCATGCCCCTGCCGGGCCTGTCCTGGCTCATCGGGCGGCTCGGCGGCTTGATGAACTTGATAATTGCCCATCAGGACCGGCGTATCGTGAACACGCAATTGCCCAAGTCCGACGGTATAGGCACGGGAGAAAACCTGTTCCGCGGCGACAAGCCCATCATGGAGTTCCGCAAAAAGAGGCAGGAATTGCGGCGACGCGGCGCGACGGTCTAGCGCCGGCCAGGCTGGCCAGGCGCCAGTCGGGCCTTAACGTACGAGGCAGGCGGGGCCTGAGCCGATCAAGTCGCTCCTGCCTGCCAGCTTGAGCGCTTCCTTTACGAGTTGCCGATTTTCGGGCTTGTTGAACTGGAGGAGGGCCCGCTGCATGGAGCGTTCCCGCGCGCCTTTGGCCACGTATACGGCGGCGCAGCTCAGCGGGTCCACGCCGCTGTGGTACATGGCTGTGGCGAGGGTGCCCGGCGTGGGATAGAAATCCTGCACCTGGTCGGGCACGAAGCCCGCGTCGCGCAGGTACTCGGCCAGCTCTATGGCGTCGGCGAGGGTAGCCCCCGGATGCGAGGCGATGAAGTAAGGCACGAGATACTGCTTTAGGCCCAGCCCGTCGTTTACCTGGCGCCAGCGCTTGGCGAAGGCCTCGTATACGCGGTGGGGCGGCTTGCCCATGAGCGCGAGCACGCGCCCTGACACGTGCTCGGGCGCTACCTTAAGCTGCCCCGATACATGATGCTGGGCCAGTTCCTTCAAGAAGCTAGGGTCCGGGTCGGCCATGACGTAGTCGAAGCGGATGCCCGAGCGTATGAACACTTTTTTTATGCCGGGGAGCGCCCGCAGTGCCCGCAAAACGCCTAGGTAATCACGATGGTCCGCTTCCAGCGAGGGACAGGGTTCGGGCGTCAGGCAGCGCCTGTCCACGCAGGCCGAGCCGCCGGCCTGTTTCCGGCACGCGGGGCCCCGGAAATTGGCCGTCGGCCCCCCAAGGTCATGGATATAGCCCTTGAAGTCCTTGTTCGCGCTCAGCAGGCGGGCTTCCGCGAGTATCGATGCCTTGGACCTGCTCGATACGATGCGGCCCTGGTGAAAGGCCAGGGCGCAGAAGGCGCAGGCGCCGTAGCAACCCCGGCTGGAAGCGATGGAGAACTTCACTTCGGTAAAGGCGGGCACGCCGCCCGCCCGGTTATAGGCTGGATGCCAGGCCCGCATGAAAGGCAGGCCGTAGGCCGCGTCCAATTCTTCCCTGCTCGCGGGAGGCGCGGGCGCTTCCTGCACGGCGTATTGGCCGGCGGCCTCCTCGACCAATACCTTCGCGCTGCCCGGGTCGGTGTTGCGGTACTGGAGGGCGAAGGACGCGGCGAAGGCGGCTTTGTCCTTCGCCGCGACGTCGTGGGGGGGCAGGAAGAGGGCGCCCTCCGGCAGCTCTTCGCGCCTTGCCGTGCGCCATACCGTGCCCCGTACGCCGCGCAGGGCCGACGAGGGGGCG
>JBGSKZ010000110.1:0-1638 GCA_041741035.1 Treponematales bacterium | reverse complement strand
CCCCCCCACGGCGTCGGCGCGGGCCGCGGCGAGAGGGCGGCCGCCTGCATCGAGTATGGCTACCGCTACGCCCAATTCGGCGGCGATGTGTTCCGCGACCGAGCGCAACGGAAGGCTGGCCTCCAATACGCCGAGCTTACGCCCGAGCGAGGTGCGCAAGCCGCGACGGGCGACGAGTTCCGGCTCTCCGGCGCCCGGCTCGATGGATACGCCGACATCGGGGGCTACATCGGCGGCAGGTGAGGCAGGAGGCACTCCCGTTATGGACGAAGGCATAGCCGGCTCCGGCGCTACCCTGAGGAGGCTCAGGCCCTCGGCGGCGGACAGGCCTGCCAGGTAGCGCTCCAAGGCGCGTTCCAAGCCAAGGTCCAGGTTGACGATCAGCGAGTTCTGGCGGGACGCGGTCTCGGCGAAACGGACCAGCCGATCGACGCGCTCATCGAAGAGTATGCGCGCCGAATTGGCCTTCTCGCCCACGACCTCGGCGCTGACGAGGGCCGCCTGGGAGAGGTATACGGCCGTGGACGATACCAGGGCTATGGCCAGGGGCGGCAGGGCGGCCGCTAAGGCCCCGGCGAAGAGCTTGCCCGTGAGGCCGCGCAGGGGCGACCTGACGCGGATAGCGGGCGGCGCGACCGCGCTATCCTTGGATGCGCCGGGGCTCAATCGACGTTACCCGTATAGCCGCCTTCGTAGTCGGTATAGATCCTGTACGCAGCGGTCAGGAGCTCTTCGGGTATCTCGTACCCCAGGCGCCGCATGCCCGGTAAATTGAACATGAGGTTGTAGGAGCGCGGATATTCCCAGGGCAGGCTGCCGGGAGACTCGCCCGCGAATACCTTCAGGGCCAAGTCCGCCAATTGCGCGCCTATGTCGTCCCATACCACCGTGGTGCCGAAGGGGGCGCCAGCCTGAATGCTCGTCGGGTCGTAGTGGGCGGAAAGCGCCTTGCTCCGGGCTAGGAAGCGCACGGTCGCTTCCTCGTCCGCGACGACGGCACGCCCCTGCCTGTCGACGAAAGCGCTAATTCCCTTGACGACGATGCCCTGCCGGTCCCCGAAACGCTCGAGGTACTCCAGTTCGCTCTCTATGTCGGGCACGAGGACGCTGCCGGCGAATTCCCAGCCCTCCTCGGCGCAGGCCCGTCTAAGCTCGCCGTCGAACCAGGCGTTGATGGCGGCCATGGCGCTCCAGGACAGGTAGTACACGCGCCGCAAGGCCGGGTCGATACGCTTGGCGAGGCGGAGGAGGGAGTTCATCTGCAGGAAGACGCCGACGCCGGATACGTGGCCGCCCGGCGACTCGAGCGACGCGACGGTTCCGTCCTCAAGCGGCGTGGCTTCCATGGCCAGGCAGGGAATCCCGTCGGCGGCGAGCTTCTGTATGATCTGCTTGGCGCCGAAGCCGTTCGGATATACGGCGAAGACCGCGAGCTCGGGCCGCGACTCCCGGATGCGCCCCAGGATGTCCGCGGCGAGCGCAGGATCCAGCTTCGTATCCTCTATAGTATAGACGGCCGAGCGGCCGGTCTGGGCGAGGGCCGCGTCCAGGCGGCGGATAAAGCCGTCCCGCACGCCCGAAGACCAGTCGTCGACCGTATCCAGGACGATGGCGACCCGGTACGGCGCCTGCCGCGCC
>JBGSKZ010000109.1:0-2932 GCA_041741035.1 Treponematales bacterium | reverse complement strand
CGGGCCCTGGCGCTCGGCTTTAGGCGCGGGAGCCATGCTCAGCGGTCCCGGCGGGGACGCCTGGGCCTTGCGCCTGGAAAACCTGCTATCCATACGGCCTTTCAAGCTCGAAAGCGTGGCCTCGCTGTGCGCGGGCCCCTGGCGCGGCCCTTCCGGGAGCCTGGCCCCGGCGTATTTCGCCGACGCGAGGCTCAGCGCGGGCGCCTCGCGCCTCGCCTTGTATTTGGACTATAGCGAAACGCGGCCGGACTGGGAGGCGCCGCCCCGGCGCGATGTCCTGATCGGTGGCAAGGCCAACGCGGTATTCGCGTTGCTGGAAGCCTCGGCGGGGGCGAGCTTCGTCGCCGCAGCCGAGGCTCCGGAGCTCGAACTGCGCTGGAAGGGCTCTCCGCTCATGCTGCCCGGGCTGTCCGCGTACGGCTCCTGGGCGCTTGAGGGCGGGGAGCCGCGACGCCTCGAAATAGGTTCCTCGCTAAAGGCGGGCAAGGCTTGCGCGCTAACGCTCGACGCGCTGTGGCGCGCGGATGCCGAGGGGCGATTTTGCAAACTCGGCTGTTCCTGCGCCATCGGCCTTCCCCGCGGCCGCCTCCTTTTTTACCTGAGGACCGATGGCTGGCTCCGCTACGGGCCCCCGCCCGCCGATACTCCGGAAACCCCGCTCGTCGGGGGGCTGCGCTACAGCCAAAGCTTTCCCTAGGCTTTACTGAATTCGGGAAAGCAGGCTAAGCTGTAGATGAGCTAGGAGTCAGCCATGTATATAGATTTGGTTAAGACGGCTTTCATAGCCGTGGACCTGCAGAACGATTTTTGCCCGCTCGGCGCCCTAGCGGTGCCCGGTGGGGACGAAGTTCTGCCCCTGGTGAACGGTCTGGCCATGCATTTCCCGGTGTCGGTGGCTACGCAGGACTGGCACCCGAGGGGGCACATATCCTTCGCGTCGGCGCATCAGGGCAAGAAACCCTACGACGCCGACGATTCGAGCGGCCGCTCCCTTACGCTCTGGCCCGACCACTGCGTGCAGGGTAGCGCCGGCGCCTCCTTTCATCCCGCCTTTAACGAGGCGCCGTACCGGCTGGTGCTACGCAAGGGCTTCAGGCATAACCTGGATAGCTACTCGGCCTTCTTTGAGAACGACGGCGCCACGCCCACGGGGCTCGAAGGCTTCCTTCGGGGACTGGGCGTGCATACCGTAGTGCTGGCAGGCCTCGCTTTCGATTATTGCGTGTATTTCAGCGCCTTAGATGCCCTGGGCCTCGATTTCAAGGTGATTATCGCGTATGACGCCACCAGGTCCGTCGACCACCCGGCGGGCAACGCCGACCGCGTGCGAGGCTACCTTGCCAATAGAGGCGTCCTCATCTCTACGGCCCAGGAGATATTGCAGCATGATTAAGAGCGCGCTCTTCACCGACTTTTACGAGCTCACCATGGCCCAGGGCTATTGGAAGCACGGCCTCGATACCGCCGCGGTATTCGACGTTTTTTTTAGGCGGCACCCCTTCAAGGGCGGCTACTCCCTCTTCGCCGGGCTCGATCCCCTGCTCGATACGCTTGAGGCGTTGCGCTTCAGCCAGGATGAGCTGGCCTGGCTCGACTCGCTCGGGCTCTTCGAGGCGGATTTCCTTAAATATCTGGAAGCCTTCCGGTTTAGGGGCGATATTTGGGCCGTGGAGGAAGGGCAGGTAATCTTTCCCCAGGTACCGCTCCTGCGCATACACGCGGGGCTCATAGAAGCGCAGCTCATAGAGGGCCTCGTCCTCAATACCCTGAATTTCCAGAGCCTCGTGGCCACCAAGAGCGCCCGCATATGCATGGCGGCCAAGGGCAAGTCCGTGATGGAGTTCGGGCTCCGGAGGGCGCAGGGCTTCGACGGCTCCATGTCGGCGAGCCGGGCCGCCATCATAGGCGGGGCGGCATCCACGTCCAATGCCTTGGCCGCCAAGAACCTCGGCGTGGCCCCCAAGGGCACCATGGCCCATTCCTGGGTCATGGCCTTTCCCTCCGAGCGCCAGTCCTTCGAGGCCTACGCGGATATGTACCCGAACAATACCACCCTGCTTATCGACACCTACGATACGCTCTCATCCGGCCTCTGGAACGCCATCGAGGTGGGCAAGGCGCTCAAGGCCAAGGGCAGGCGCTTCGGCGTTCGCCTGGACTCCGGCGATATCGATTACCTCTCCCGCAAGGTGCGGGAAGCCCTGGACAAGAACGGCCTTCAAGACGCGAGCATCGTAGTATCCAATGAACTCGACGAGGAAATCATCGAGCGCCTGGTATCGGAAGGCGCGCCTATAGACGTATGGGGCGTGGGCACGCATCTGGTTACCGGCGGCAACGAGGCATCGTTTACGGGGGTGTATAAGCTGTCCGCGGTGGAGCGGGACGGGGCCGTCGAGCCCACGATGAAATTTTCGGACAACCCGGAAAAGGCGACGAATCCGGGCATCAAGGACGCCTACCGCCTCTTCGATGAGAACGGCATGGCCGTGGCGGACGTGCTCAGCCTGCAGGGCGACGCTATAGAGCTCGGGAAGATGCGGAGCTTTTTCCACCCCTCGCTGGATCCGCGCCGCTTCTCGTTCGCCTCCTGCCGCGAGCCTAAAAAGCTGCTCGCTCGGGTCATGGCCAAGGGCAAGCGCTTGGCGCCGCCCGAGGACCTCGCCGCGATCAAGGCGCGCGCCAAGGAGAACCTCCTGCAATTCGACCACAGCTACCTGCGCTTCCTCAATCCTCACGTGTACAAGGTGTCCATAACGGAGGAGCTGCGGAGGCTCAAGCTCGGCTTCGTCGAACGCTTCAGGGGCAATCCCAGCGGCCTATGAGCGCAGGCGTTTGGATAGATAGAGCTTAAGCCCATAGATTAGCGCTAAGGCCAGGGCCGCCGCCGCCCGGCCCGGGCGCCTCCGTCCCGCGTCGACGAGACCGCCGG
>JBGSKZ010000108.1:0-1152 GCA_041741035.1 Treponematales bacterium | reverse complement strand
CGAACGGTTCTCCGCTACCCCCTCGTCGTCGTCCATGACGTACCGGCTCGATACGCCGCGCCGGCCGACGAATAGCTGCGCGTCCGTGCGCAGCTTAGTAACTTATAAGCCTAAACCTTTCATGGCTCCGGCCACGTCTTTCAAGCCGGAACCGGTAATCATGACGACGATGGCGGCATCCTTGGGCAGTTCCGGCATGGCCTTCTTAAAGCCGGCCCATGCAGCGCTGGAACTGGGCTCCGCGAAGAGCCCCGAACCGGCCGCCAACTCTTTTTGAGCTTGGAAAATTTCCGCGTCCGATACGACGATGGCGCGACCCGCGTATTTTTTGAGCTTGCTAAGCGCGTGGGCGCCATTTCTGGGCACGTCCACCGATATGGAATCGGCCGCCGTGTCGCTGGCCACGGGCTTGCCAAAGCCTCCCGTTGCGAAAGCCCGGGCAATGGCGCTGGAACCCTCCGCCTGGCAGGCCCATATCGTAGGCACCTTGGCTATGCGGCCCAAGCGCACCAGGTCTTCAAAGCCCTTGTACACGCCCGCCAGGATAACGCCGTCCCCCACGGGTACGAACACATGATCGGGGGCCTTGCCGCCTAAGTCCGCCACGATCTCGAAGGATACCGTCTTCTTTCCTTCTATAGTAAGGGGATTGTAGGCGGTATTGCGCGAGAGGGTGCCGGTGGCCTTGCTATAGGCGAGCGACTGCTCAAAGGCCAGGTCGTAGGTCCCGTCCACTTCCTTGAGCTCGGCCCCGTACTGGAGTACCTGGACGCGTTTAGCCAGGGGCGCTTTTTTGGGCAGGAAGACCGTGATCTTGAGCCCGGCCGCCGCCCCTATGGCCGACATGCTGGACGCCGCGGTGCCGGTGCTGGCTAAGGCTATCTCGCGTATGCCGCGTTCCTTGGCGAAGGCGGCTACGAGATAGGATGCGCGATCCTTAAACGAGCCCGAAGGCTCGCAGGTATCGTCCTTCAGATAGAGGAAGGGAAAGCCGGTGGACGCGCGTAGCCGGGCGGGCTCCCAGAGCGGGGTATTGCCCACGGGCACGGGAGGGAAATGCTCCACGGCCACGGGCAGGGGTATGCTCCCGGCCGCGCCTTCGTACGCGCCTTCCCAGCGGCACTCGAGCACCCCGGCCAGGGGCTGGTCCTC
>JBGSKZ010000107.1:0-5130 GCA_041741035.1 Treponematales bacterium | reverse complement strand
TGGCAAGATGGGCGAGGCGGTTTTCTGTATCCAAATCAAGACGCACAGCAAGCATGATAGCAACCCTCCTGTATGACAAGTATAACGCCCGCCATCAGGATTGACAACTAGTCTTCTTAAAACTGCTCAGCAATCATAATTATGGAATGAGTCCTCTTTGTACTGTTATCCATTGACCCCTCGGATACCAAGCCTTATCACTGTTTCTTTGAACACGCCTGCCGTTCTTCGTGCCGCGAAGCTCAAGAGAAAAGCCTCCATCCGGCTCGCCCTCCAGCATGATACATGGGATCGCATCCCCTCTCATGTCGACAAAGCCAGGCTCGATCAGAACATGATAGAGCATAGCACCGAAGCCATGCGCCTCCTTGAGGATCGACTGCCTCTTAAAGTAAGAAAAATCACCTTCTACAGGGCGGAATTCATTGTACAGGCATGACCGAATACCCTAAACCCCCAGCTTGAAGCCTATTCAAAGAAGCCATAACCTGGTGTTGCGATAAGGTCGGAAGAGAGCAAAACCGGCTCAACTCCGCCTATCGCTTAGATAAGGACTCTCCGCACCTACACCTTGTCGTGATGACTATGAAAGAAGGCAAGCTCAACTATACCGCCTGCCTCAGCGGATCAAAGTACAAGCTCAAGCGCAACTCCAAACGACTTCGTGAAAGAGCTTGCCGGGAAGTACGGGTATGAGCGGGGCATCGAGCGCATAGGCCCTCCTGGACTTGGCTTCAGGTCGCCCGTGTGGCGCACCCCGCCTTTGAGCCGTAGGGCCCTCCTGGACTTGGCTTCCGGTCGCCCACGTCGTACGCCTCGCCTTTGAGCCGTAGGGCCCTCCTGGACTTGCCCTACGCTTGGCGCCGTCCTGGCGCCTGCGCTTCGGGCCGCCTTCGCGGGCTTTCGCGCGCATCCATGCGCGCTTATCCTCGCTATCGCTCGGCGCCCGCTCGGTTCAAGTCCAGGAGGGCCTGATAAAAAAAACCGGTTCGCCTAATGGCAAACCGGGTTTTTTGGGCCCTCCTGGACTTGAACCAGGGACCGACGGGTTATGAGTCCGCAGCTCTAACCAACTGAGCTAAGAGCCCTAATGTACGGCCCTATTATCCATAAATGGAAAAAAAAGTCAATCGCGGGGCAAAAAAGGCCGATTATTCAGAATAAAGAAAGTTCTATTTATAAGGGCTTTTGGGACCTCACGCGGATAGCGGAGGGCATTAGGAAGGATAGTCATGCGAAAAATTCCGGTCATTTCGAGCGATGAAAAGCTCAATAATGCCATACAGCTGCATTGCCAGAGTTTCGGTTCGGAATTCGTGCCCGTCTTTATGACCGAAAAAGACGAGATAACCGCCTTCCTGAAATATGAACTGCCTGAAATCAAGATCATCAACTATTCGGACGATACCGTCGACCTGGCCGGCATAACCGAAGAGATACGGAAGGATCCCTGGCTGTTTTACGGCGGCATCATAGCGCTGCACGACAATATGGACGAGAAGGCCCTCGAAGAGGCCATGCGCGACCAGAACGTCATAGCGGTGCTGCGCAAGCGCGAGGTGGAACGCAATTTCCCCCGCCTCCTGCGCATAGTGCGGCAGAACAAGCAGATCCTGTTTCAGCGCGGCATACAGCAGCACCTCATCAAGAACATAGCCGGATCCTTCGTTATCGACAACGACCCGCTCGATATCACCACGTACTCCAACCTGGTAACCAATTACCTCTTCAACGCCAACCTTATCAACAAGGATACGCGGGAAAAGCTGCACGTAGCCCTCTTGGAGCTCCTGATCAACGCGATAGAGCACGGCAACTGCAAGATAAGCTACGACGAGAAAACGGCCTGGCTCGAAGGCAACCGGGACATCATGGAGCTTATTAGGGAAAAGAATAAGGCTCCGGACGTTAGGGCGCGCAAGGTCTACTTTACCTACACCATAAGCCCGGAACAGAGCCGCTTCACCATACGCGACGAAGGCGAGGGCTTCGATTGGCGCGCCCGCATGGACGTTAAGCGCGAAGAGCCCGAACTCCACGGCATGGGCATGAATATGGCCAAGCTCTACGTCGAGAAGCTCAGCTATAACGAGAGCGGCAACGAGGTTTCTTTCGAGGTCGAGCATCAGCGGAACGCATCGAACGTCATCCCGGCCATCTTCGACCTGTCCCAGGAAATGACCTTCCAGGACGGCCAGTACATTTGCTCAGAGGGCGAAGAGTCCGATTACCTGTACTATATAGTCTCGGGCACGCTCTACGTGTACTCCAAGGGCAAGCTCGTGTCGGCGCTTAGCCCCGACGATATGTTCATGGGCGAGATGAGCTTCCTGCTCTCCAATCGGCGCTCTGCCACGGTGGTATCCAAGGGGACGAGCGTGCTCATAAGGATATCGAAACAGGACTTCGTAAACCTGATCAAGGACAGTCCCCACTACGGCATATTCCTCGCGCGGCTCTTGGCCCAGCGCCTCGCGCGCCTCAATCTGCGCATGTCACGGCTCAATACCGAATACTTGAAGGTGAAAAAAGAACTCGAAAGCGCGGATACGGAAGCCTAAAGCCCGCCTAGTAGTTTTCGTGCATACGTATCTTAGTAACCTTGCCGGTAGTCCGCAGCGCGGTAAAAAGCGCGTCGAGATCGGCGTTTACCGGCACTTTTACCAGCGCTGATATCCTCGTCTGCTTTTTCTGGACGGAAAGCGACGCGTCCATGGTCTGCACGTTTATGCCGAAGCCGGAAAGGGCCTTGCGTATGGCCTGCTTATCGAAAGCGGATCCGTCGTACCAGAGCTGCAGGAGCTTGAGGCGCTCCGAGGGAAACCAGCGCTTCTCCAGCGGCTCAAGGAAAATAAGCACGACGAGCCCTATGCCTAAGGCCGCCAAAGCTGCCTGCCACATGCCCGCGCCAATGGTGAGCCCTATGCCGGCCACGAACCATATCGTGGCCGCGGTGGTCACGCCCTTCATGTTGTTGCCGACCTTGATAAAGGCTCCTGCGCCGAGAAAGCCTATGCCGGACACTACCTGCGCCGCTATGCGCCCCGGATCGCCCTTGTCCCCCACTATGGTCTGAGGCAACCAAATGGACAGGAGCATGAGCAAGGTTGCTCCCAAGCCTATGATGATGTGCGTTCGCCAGCCCGCCGTCTGCCTGCGCATTTCGCGCTCAAGTCCTATGAGCCCGCAGGCGAAGAGGCTCAGGATGAGCCGGGCCGCCGCCGAGTAAAAATCGATATATCCCCCGCCCAACCAGGCGTATAACTGTTCCATAACACTATTCTAATACTTCAGGCCCGCCCCGTCGAGAGCGTTACCGTTCGCTTATAGCCGAAAAGCCCCCTTGCGGACGCCTAATTACGGCCGTATCCTGTCCTAAGCGAAAGGATACGCCATGCACCCATGCCCACCCAGCCCGTTCCTGCGGCAATCGGCGCCGCTGCTCGAGGCGGCCGTAGGTAGCCTCAAAAAGCGCTATGATTACGTTTCCGTCCTTGGCACAGATTCCATAGGCATCAATTTCTCGGCCTCTCCCGGAGAGCTGCGCGCCGGCGATTCCGCCTGGATAGAGCGGGGCTTCGTGTTCCGCGCCCAAAGAGACGGCGTCATAGTCGAGAGGGCCTTCAACGCCGTACCCCCCGGCGGCGAGTTCGCGGCGACCGTAGCCGCCGCCCTCGACGAGCTTTTCGCCACCGCTCGTAAAGCCACGCGCTACCCTGCCATACCCGACGAGCGGCTACACGCGGAGCGTTTCGGCTCGGCGGAAATCGAGCCCTTCTCCGCCGATCCCGACCGTATACTCGCCAAGCTCGCCGCGTCGCGAGACGCCCTGCTGGCCATATCGCCCGAAATCGTGTACGCGTCGGCCCGCGCGGAATTCATGCAGGTTGCCAAGCTATTCATCTCCCCCGAGCGCCGGCTCGAGCAGTCCTTCTACTGGGCGCAGGGCTATCTCGTGGGAGTAGCCAAGCGCGGCGAGCTCACGCGGGAGGATTACCAGTCCTTCTCGGGCCTTAAGGGCGCGGAGCTTGCCGACGAACTCCTACCCGCGGCGCCCGCGCTGGCCGCGGAACTGCTCGAACTGCTAGGCGCCGGCTCTATAGAGCCGGGCGAATACGACGTCATCATGGACCCCGACGTTGCCGGCACTCTCGCGCATGAAGCCTTCGGCCACGGCGTGGAAACGGATATGTTCGTCAAGGGCCGGGCCAAGGCGCCCGAGTACCTGGGCAAGGCCGTGGCCAGCCCCATCGTGCAGATGTTCGACGGCGCGGCGGCGGCCGAGCATTGCGGCTCGTATCTCTTCGACGACGAAGGCAGCCTGGCCAGGTCCACGCAGATCATCAAGGACGGCATACTCGTATCGGGCATATCGGATCTTCAGTCGGCCCTGCTGCTGGGCAGCGCGCCTACCGGCAACGGCCGCCGCCAGGCCTACGACCATAAAGCATACGCCCGCATGACCAACACCTACATAGCGCCGGGGCTATCCAGCTATGCAGACCTGCTGGCCAGCGTTAAGCATGGCTGGCTCCTGCAGAAGATGAATTCGGGCATGGAGGACCCCAAGAACTGGGGCATACAGCTCGTAGTGCTGGTCGGGCGGGAGATCGTCAACGGCGCGCTCAGCGGCCGCGTGGTAAGCCCGGTCGTATGCTCAGGCTACGTGCCCGAGGTGCTGTCGCAAATTTCGATGATATCGGGCGATTTCGAGCTGTCCGGCTCCGGTTATTGCGGCAAGGGCTACAAGGAATACGTCAAGGTTTCCGCGGGCGGCCCCTATGTTAAGACCAGAATGAGGTTAGGCTGATGATAGACACGATACGCGCGGCCGTGGAGGCCGATGGACGCGCCAGCGATTACCGGATCAGCCGTAGCGTACGCCATGGCGTGGAATGGTACCTGGTGGGAGACCGACTCGATACCGCCCGCTCGCTTGAGATTGAGGGGTATTCGCTTACGCTCTACGTGGACGGAGGGGAAGGCGGCGAGAAGACGAGGGGCGCCTATAGCCTTACCATACAGCCCAGCGCCGACGCGGCCGAGCTACGCGCGGCCATAGACCGCGGCATCCGGGCGGCCAAGGGCATGAAGAACGCCTGGTATCCCCTGCCCGACGCCGCGACCTCG
>JBGSKZ010000106.1:0-2566 GCA_041741035.1 Treponematales bacterium | reverse complement strand
TGTCATTAATCAAGGAGACAAGCATGAAACTGAAAGGGAAAACTGCGTTGGTGACCGGAGCTTCTTCCGGAATCGGAAAGGAAACGGTAAAAAATCTGTTGGAAGAAGGCGCAACCGTCTATGCGGCGGCCCGTCGGGTAGAGAAAATGGCTGACCTTAGGGCAAGCGGAGCTCGCGTTATCCAGCTCGACGTAACGGATGAAGCTTCCCTCGTTTCCGCCGTGAATCATATCGCGAAGGAATCCGGATCGGTCGATATCCTCGTCAATAACGCCGGTTACGGGTCATACGGCGCTGTGGAAGACGTTCCGCTGGAAGAAGCGCGCCGTCAGTTCGAGGTGAATATTTTCGGCCTAGCCCGCCTGACGCAGCTGGCGCTGCCCGGAATGAGGAAGAACGGATACGGCAAGATCGTCAATATCTCATCGATAGGGGGCAAGATATATACCCCGCTCGGCGCCTGGTATCACGCGACTAAACACGCGCTGGAAGGCTTTTCGGACGCGCTTCGTTTTGAAACGGCGCCGTTCGGAATCGATGTCGTGGTGGTCGAGCCGGGCGGAATCGCCACGGAATGGGGCCAGATCGCCGTGGACAACTTGCGGAAAAGCTCGGCACATGGCGCTTACGCCGGCCTGGCCAAACAGACGGCGGACAGGACGGAAAAAATGTATTCGTCGGCAACTCTCTCGCATCCGTCAATAATCGCGAAGGTGATTCGGAAGGCGGTCACCGTCCGGCGTCCGAAGACCCGATACGCGGCGGGCTCAATGGCCGGCTTCGCCCTCTTTATGCGCCGCTGGCTCTCCGACCGTATGTTCGATAGAATGATACGCAGCATGTCCTAAGGAGAATGACTCCGCAATGAAAAGCCAGGACTGGCAGCGCGCCAGAACGGAGGAGCAGGTTGAGCAGCGGGTCCGGGAAATCCAGGATGCCGCCGCCCGCCTGATTCAAACCTTGCCCTACGAAAAAGTGACGCTCCTTCGAATCGCGCACGAGCTCAATTTTACCCGTTCAAACGTCTACCGCTATTTTTCGACCAAGGAAGAAATCTTTTTATCGATTTACGTCGCGGCTATGCAACGCTGGAGCGTAGATATCGAGCGCGAGTTTACCGAGCCCCTTTCGATCGAGGCTTTTGCGGAAAAATGGACGGAAATCCTCTGCCGGCAGGAACAGTTGCTTGAGCTCTCGTCGTTGCTGGCCGTGACGCTGGAGAGGAATACCTCGGAAGAGGCCTTCCGGAAAACGAAGATCTTCCTCGGTGAACTCCTGTCCTGGCTGGTCGGCATACTCCGTAAGGTTTTACCTATGCTTGCCGACGATCAGATCACGGAATTCGCCCGCGCGCAGCAAATTCTCTTTTCCGGGGCCTGGCCGATGTCACGGCTTCCCGAGCGGCAGAAGGAAATCCTGAAGGAAATGAAGATGGAGTATATGATACTCGATTTTCCCGTTTTTTATAGGCTTACGATTCTTCGCCTCCTAAAAAGCCTGGCTGAGGAAAAACTCTCGGATTGAAATCGCTTCTTTCCTCTCAGTCGTGGTCAAATAGAATTGTATGAACGTGATTGATTTCGATACGGCTTCCGTCAACGGGGAACCAACAATTGATCAACTCGATAAAAGCAAACTAGCCCGACCCGCGCCTACGCAGCGAAGGGTCGATGCCGTGTAGCGACTACCAGCCCATGCTAAGTAGCCACAGTGGCAAGGCCTCGCCAGCGGGATAATCTATATCATCGCGTAGCGCATAGTCCGCACCTTTGAACTTTTTTTGAGGCTCCGAGGGTTCCGGCGATCGCTTTAATCAGCCTGTGGTTCCCGTCGTTGACCCCGGAGAGTAAGAAAGGGATAACTCCATACAAAGTTTTGTCCAACACCGCAAGTATGTGTTCCCGGAAGTTGCCTTCATCATAAAACGGCCTGGTACCGCAGGTCCTGTACTTCTGTAAAGCTGCGAGAATGGCGGGACCGGGGATGAGGGGAACTTGTCTGTCGTCCTCGAATGGAATGCAGGTTTCGTAGTCTGCGCCCGTTCCAAGGAACAAGAATTCCCTGAATAAAAGCAGGGGCAAGAGGACCGGAGCAAACCGGCGCGACCTGTCAGCAAATCCTGTTCGCAGTACCAGGGTCGAGGAATCGCTGACTCACAGTCGAAGAGCCGGGAATTCGTCATACAACGCCTTCAGATGCTGGCTCCAGCTCCGGGCGAAGTGGATTCCTCGACTATGACGCCTTCATATCCTGCCATGAATAAGGATTTGACCGTCTGGTACGGAGGCTCGTCATCCAGTAGCGGACTTCCCCCAAAAATCCGTCGTCATCCTCGAGGACGGCATTATCCCATTGATAGAATTCGAAAGATGCCGTCTAGCGGTTCAAGGGTATAGACTGCGAACCAAGGAGCATTTCGTTTCCCGACCAGGTAACCAGTGCATTGGAGTCGTAACCGTGCCGCATTCAGCTATCGCTTGCGCAGGATAATACCGTCAAAGGGCTCCAGGGTTAGCTCCCGCGATGGACTGCCATCGTTGTACCGTGCTTCCGATTCGAGGTAGAT
>JBGSKZ010000105.1:0-4025 GCA_041741035.1 Treponematales bacterium | reverse complement strand
AGGCGGTGGAAGGCATAGTCGCCAATACCCGCGATATAAGCGCCGAGCGGCTCATGGAGGAGCGTCTGCGGGACAGCATGGAACAATACGACCTTCTCTTGCGATCGGCCCCCGTGGCCATATTGGTTATGCAGGAGGGACGCTATGTATACTGCAATCCCTATGGCGCTCACTTACTTGGCTACGCGGCTCCCGACGAACTCGTCGGCACGCCGGTGCTCGACACCATAGCGGAAGAATCGCGGAGCGCGATCGCTCCCCGTATCGCCAAAGTGTATAGCAGACAGGAGAATCCTCCCGTTACCATGGTCCTGTTACGCAGGGATGGTAGCACGATCAGGAGCGAGTCCAGGAGCATACCCATAATCTACGATCAGAAGCCCGCCGCCCTCATCATAGGCCGCGAGCTTAGCGGCCTCTAAGCCGTCTACAGTTCCCGGCAGGGCGCTTACCCAATGCGCGCAGAGTCCGCTATACTGACACGCTAGAAAAGGGCAGGCCCATGCATAATTTCGCGTTTTCTTTTGTTATCATCATTGGCTCTCTCGCGGCGGGACATGTATTTAATCGCCTGATCGCTGCCGGTTTCGTGCCCTTAAGCGCCGGGAGCGCCGAACGCCTGCGCCGAGGCATGCAGAAGACCGCCCTGCTGGCCGTCAATCCCCTAGCCTTTTGCGGCGCTATATGGATTGCCGATCTTTCGGCCGCCGGTTTTTACGCTTTGCCCTTCATAGGCCTCGCGGCGCTTGCCACGGGACTTGCCCTCGGCGCCGCGGGCTCGCGCCTGCTTAAGCTACCGCCCGAGCGCGCCGGCGTCTATACCACCAGCGCGTCCTTTACCAATATCGGCAATATAGGCGGCCTCGTAGCCTTCGTGCTGCTCGGCGAGGCGGGCTTCGCCCTCGTGCCCTTCTACAAGCTCTTCGAGGAGCTCTGGTACTATTCCCTGCTCTTTCCCCTGGCCCGCGCCTATGGCGAGCGGGCTAATCCCGCCCCGGCGGGAGCTTCCGAGTATCCTCGCGGCGCGGGGGGCATCTCGCGGGTGTTCCGCGACCCCTTCCTCCTCGTGGCCTTCTCATCCATTTCGCTCGGCCTGATCCTAAATTTCTCGGGGCTTCAGCGGCCCGCCTTCTACGCCGGGCTCAACGCCGTGCTGGTTCCCTTGAGCTCCTTCCTTCTGCTGTTCGCCATAGGCATGAACCTGCGCTTTACCATAGCCAGGCGCCACTTCAAGGCGGCCGCTCTCCTTATAGCCGGCAAAGCCCTCGCGGTGCCCGCCGCGGCATTCGGCTTCGCTATGCTCATGGGTCTTGGGAGAAGCGGCGACGGCGTGGGGCTCAAGCTCGTGCTTGTGCTCGCGGCCATGCCGGTAGGCTTCCTCGGCCTCGTGCCCCCGGCCCTGTATAAGCTCGACCAGGATTTCGCCGGCTCGCTATGGCTGGCCTCGAACGGCGCCCTCATCGCCATCGTGCCCATCCTGGCCTTGCTGCTGTGACGCGGCGGACCCGGGCCAAAAAGCCTGCCCAAGCACGCGAAGCAGGCGCGACCGTCCATCTTTAAGATACGCGCTTATGCCGTCGCGTCGAGGGTCGGCCATGCGCAAAGCGTCAAGCTCGCTTCGCTCTTCCGGACGCAGTTCGCGCAATAGCCGCTCGAGCAGCCAGCGCGCGAGGTAGCGTTCCACGGCATGGTACGCGGTAAGCCTCCAACGTATACCGTTCTGCATGACGAGAGCCGCCTCATAGGCTCCCGCCCTTTCGCCTACGGCCGACAATGCGCGGACGCTTATCGCTCCTAGGCACATCAGTTCGAAGCTGGAAAGCTGATCGTACTCCCGCGATAGCGACGAGCGCACGTAGCTCGCGGCCGCGGCGGGTTTCATGCCCGCCTCGAAATAGCGCAGGTACATCTCGCAGCGTTCGTCCTCATCGGCGTCCGGAGCGTCGCGAAGATACGCGACGGCTTGCCTGTGCAATTCACGGCTTTCATCCTCGTCTTCTAAGCCTATGCTCAGGTGAGCTAGATAACACGATACGCGCCTATGATGCAGCGTTCCGGTTTCCAACCTAGCCCGCTCCACCCGCATAAGCTCGAAGGCCTCGCGCTGTTTACCCTGGTCGAAGAGCGCTAGGGACTTGTAGTAGAGCACGAAGCTCGCTTTCTGCTTCAGTCCCTGCGCCTCGGCCAGCGCATGTGCCCTATCAAGCGTCGAAAACGCGCTATCGTAATCGCCCCGCGCCAAAAACGCGTCGACGGCGTCTATGAGCGATTCGATTGCGGATCCGGGATGGCCCAGCCTGGCGTTGTTGGCGGCGGATTCCTCGGCATAGGCGCCATAGGGATCGTCTTGAAATTCCTTGTAGCCATATGGGACGCCCAGCGCGTCGTCGCAGTGGCGCAATTCGGCGAGGGAATTGCCCACGGCAAGGCTGTCGCCCCGCCATCGGGCTACCCAGAGCCCAAGCCACGCGCAGGATGCTCGGCCCTCCAGATCATCCATCTTATCGATTAAAGCCCTTAATTCGTCGTAGGTGGATAATATGAGCTTCCAGCGGAGCGAGCCGAGAATAAAGACCCTTCCGCAGATCTTAAAGAGGGCTTCGCAGCGCAGCCAGTCATTTCCCTGCGCGGCGAACCAGGAAGCGGATTCCCTCAGCCTGGAAAGGGCCCAAGGAATCTCTTCTTTCAACAGGATTCCAAAACCCAGATTTATCAGCTCGGCCCGTCGCGAAGCGCCTTCATCGCCGGCATCAAGCCATAGCCGGCTGGCTTCGTCGCTGCAGGCCTTCATGGACTCAAGGTCTTCGTCGAACCAGGAACAGAGCGACTTGAGCTCTTGGAAAGCTGCCATTCCCGCCGGCGAAAGGAGCCGTGCCGTATCGAAGAGCGCCAGCAGGGCGGCCAGCTCCGCTCCCTTATCCCGTATCAGGAGAAAGCGGCGGAGGCCGATCAAGGCGCTCAGGCAGCGCTCCTCGGCGTTGACGATAGCAGAGTCCAGGCGCAGGGCATGGCGTATAGCAAGCGTTACGTTTGGCCAATCATCCTGCACCCGATCTAAGGTAAAGCCGTTGCGGATGCAAGAAAGCTCCAAGCCGAAGCGCTCGGCTCGCTCAAGGTAATGGGATGCGTGCGCCGCCCTGGCCCCCGCTTCCAGGGATGACGCGCGGAGACGCTCTTCGGCATAGAGCCGTATCGGTTCGAGCATACGCCAGCGCGGCTGTATCGGACAGTCGCGTACCGCGCTCACGACCGATTTGGAGACGAGCGAGCACATTAGCTTCGCTGCGGGAGCGGAGCTCAAAGCCTCTACCGCCTCATGGCTGAAGCTCCCTCTGCATACGGAAAGCGCGGCTATGGTGCTGCCTTCTTCGGGGTCGAGGAATTGCCAGGTCCAGTCGAGCAAGGCGCGAAGCGATCGGTGGCGCGGGGGCGCGGCTGCGGGCGTTTCCGAGGATAATGAAAGCGGGTCAAGGAAGCCCGCCGCAAGGGCTTCGATAGGCATGGACCGTATCCTGGCGGCGGCTAATTCCAGGGCTAGCGGGATGCCGCCCAGATTGCGGCACAGCGTGGCGATATCCTCCGCGCTGCCTGAGAGGTCTACGCCAGGGGCGGCATCGGACGCGCGGTCTACGAACAAGGCCGTCGCGGGGGCTTCGAGCAGGGCTTCCGCCCTGGCTCCTTCGGCGGGCAGAGCTAGGGCGCCCAACTCTATAACGCGCTCGCCGTCAACGCCCAGGGGCTCAAGGCTGGTAGCAATGATGGTAATGCCGGGAGCGGCAGTTAAAATAGCCAGGGCCGCCGATGCGCAGCGTTCGGCGACGGCTTCGCAATTATCGAGCATAAGGAGAGCGCTTCTACCCGCGAGCCTGGCCGCCAGGGCGGTATCGCTCTCATTGGGCTGCAACTGGACGCGGAGGCAGGCCGCGATCGGGGGTAGCACGCCGGCCGCGTCGGCGGCGCTCAGGTCGGCGAAGGCGACACCGTCGGAGTAATTAAGCGCGGCTAGGCGCGCGGCCTCTACCGCG
>JBGSKZ010000104.1:0-5083 GCA_041741035.1 Treponematales bacterium | reverse complement strand
CCTCGTCGCCGGCCGAGGCGAAGGGGTCGCCGCCCTCGTCGGCGGCCGAGGCGAAGGGGTCGCCGTCCTCGTCGGCGGAGGCGTCTTCCTGATTGAACGCGCCGAAAAGATCGCCGAGGCTTTCCATCTGCTCGCTAACGCCAAGGCTCGCATCTTCGCTGCCGCCTCTTCCCAGCCAGGCAGTGGCGTAGGCTTCGGGCGGAAGCTCGCCTCGCTGGAGGATCAGGTAGCGGCCCCAATCCGAGCTGGCTAGCTCGATCGACACAAGCAGGACCGGAATGCACAGCCATAGCAAGGCCTTAAGCCATTGCCTGTTGAGCGCTTGGCCCGCGCCGGGCAGGAGCAGAGACGCGGCTGCCGCAAGCCAGGCAGGGCCGGTATTGAGCGCATCCGAATCATGGGGCGATTTCCCAGCTTCCTTGCTCATGCATTCCTCCTGCCGGCGGCCGCGGATTGCGGGAGCGGCGTCAGCTTCAGTATAGCGTCCCGGCTTATGCCGCGACAAATTTTCTACGGCCGCGCCGGGTTCGAAAAAAGGAGCCCCCGCGCACGGAGGCTCCCCTAGGCAGCTTACGCAGCGGGCGCAGCGGGGCGCCCGTAGCCTCGTTTATTTATTGTTAGTAGCGTACCACTCGTTGTAGAGCTTGATGAGGGAGGCCTGCGCCTCGGCCGGGGTCTTCTCTCCGTCCCAAACGGCGCGGAGCTCAAGGTTGAGGCCAATGCCGTAGTAGCCGTCCATGGCCTTCTTCGCGGGATTGGCGGGAAGGACTATGGCGGGTTCGGGATAGTTGAACGCGAAGGCGGCAGACATTTCGGCCTTGTTGGGATCGCCGTAGGTCGGGATGTTCGCGCTCTTGGGCTTGAGGGCCGGTATGTAGCTGGAATTGTCCACCATGCTCTGGAGGCCGTCGCGGAGGAAGAGCACGCGATACAGCTCATGGGCGGCGGAAGGATACTTGGTGAAGCCGTTGATGGCCCAGCCCTTGGTCTTTACGAAGGGAGAGGGGCGCTTCTTGTTCCAGGTGGGCATGGGGCCGAACTTGATATCGTAGCCGCCCTTGGTCTCAGCGGCTACCACGTCCATCCAGGTGCCTACCAGGAAGAAGGGAGCGGTCTCGAGATTGAGGGCGTCGTCCCAGCGCCAGGTCATGGAAGCGGCGGGGGTCTTGACGCCGTTAACCTCGGCGCTTATGCGGGCGTCGGAGGCGGCCTTGATGAAATCGAGGCCGGCGAGGAATTCCTTCTGTTCGAAGCCGGGATTGGCCGCGTCGCCCTTGGCGAAGATTTTCCATCCGCCGGCGGTAAGGCTGGAGAAGCCGGACCAAACCTCTTCCAGGGACATCGGGAACACGATATTGACGGGTTTGCCCTTGTAGCTCGGGCGGGCGGTCTGCCACTTCTTGGCCAGGGCGAATATCTCTTCAAAGGTGTCGAAGGCGTCAGGAAGGCCGTCCTTGTTCTTGTCGGCGGTGTCCAGGCCCAGGGCGGTCATCATGGTTACGTTCCAGGCGAAGGCCATGCCGTCGTAGGTGACGGGCACGAACTTGCGCACGTTGCCGGAGTTGGCGCCGGTATAGAAGGGTTCCTGCGCGAAGCTCTTGGCCGCGTCGGTAATTACCTTCTCCAGCTGCATGAGCGACTGGAAGTTGCGGCTCACTTCGCCGTCGATGATGAGCACCACGTCCGGGGCTTCGCCCTGGTTCTGCGTGATGAGGTCGGCGCCGCCGGCAGAGCCGAAGTTGACGAACTCTACCGCGCCTTTGGCTTCGGGATGGATCTTGTTCCAGAGCTCGACGATGGCCGCGCCCCACTTGTCGTTATCGACGCCGACGCGGATCTTGGCGCCCGGCTCGATCTTGTACTGCTTGGCCTTGCTGTCCCATACGGCCTTGGACTGCGCGAAAACGGCGCCGGCCGCGAGGATGAGAACGAGGGCAAGAGCGATAATACGCTTCATAAAAGCCTCCTTGTGGAAAACCACTAAATCGGTTTACTAGAAGCTAGCTTAGAGTGTAATATGCCGGCGGTCAAGTATTATTTTTCAAGGGTCGCCCCCGCAGAGGCGGGCGCGGCCGGTAAGGGCAGGATATGAATGGAGCGGCGGTTTTCCATCGAGCGAGCGATTCCCTCTGTTATTCCCCGGACGGCATTAGCCTAACCCTGCGCCTCCAATGCGCGGCCGGGGACCTAGGCTCCGTGGAACTCTGGGCCGGCGACCCCCACGATTGGGCAAAGGGCTCGGCGGCCGGCTGGTCCTGGCGCTGCGCGCCACATGCCGCCCGTAAGCTGGGCACGGACGGGCTTAGGGATTTCTGGGAGGCGAACTGGACGCCGCCCTACCGGCGCGCCCGCTACTTTTTCAGGCTGCGGGCAAGCGACGGCGGCGTATGGGATTACGGCGAGAAGGGCCTCCTTCCCAGCGACGCTTCGCCTAGCGGCGCGCCGCCTGCCGCCCCCGCGGGCGATTTCTGGAATTCCTTCGTCTTTCCTTATATAAACGCCGCCGACCAGTACCGCGCCCCGGCCTGGGTGGCGCAGACCGTGTGGTACCAGGTGTTCCCGGAGCGTTTCCGCAACGGCGACCCCTCCAACGATCCCAAGGGCGTCCATGCCTGGCGGCGAGGCCCGGTGAGCAACCAGGAATTCTTCGGCGGCGACCTCCGCGGCATCATCGAAGGGCTCGATCATATTGCCTCGCTGGGCTGCAACGGCTTGTACCTGACGCCCATCTTCGCCTCGCCCACCGTGCATAAATACGATACCGACGATTACCTGCGCATAGACCCGTCCTTTGGTACCGAGGATGAGCTTCGCGAGCTGGTGCAGGCCTGCCATGCGCGAGGCATGCGCATCATGCTGGACGCCGTCTTCAACCACTCGGGCACCGGCTTCGGGCCCTGGAAGGACGTGCTGGCGCGCGGGGAAGCCTCCGCCTATAAGGATTGGTTCCACATCAAAGGCTTTCCGCTTTTTCCCAAGGGCAAGGACTCCGGCGATACCCGGGATACGAATTTCGAGGGCTTCGCCTTTACCACCCGCATGCCCAAGCTCAATACCGCCAACTCTGACCTTAAGGAGTACCTCTTCGGGGTGGCCGAGCGTTATCTGATCGATTTCGGCATAGACGGCTGGCGTTTGGACGTATCGAACGAGATAGACCACGCGTTCTGGCGGGAGTTCCGCGCCCGGGTTAAGGCAGCCAAGCCGGAAGCCTATATCGTGGGGGAGATATGGCACGACGCCATGCCCTGGCTGCGCGGCGACCAGTACGACGCGGTCATGAACTATCCCTACGGCACGGCAATCGCGGATTTCCTCCAAGCCAAGCCCTGGTCGCCCGGCGGCAAGCAGCTGGCCTGGCGCCTGGCCGCTATATCCTTCGCGTACCCGCGACCGGTACTGCGCTCGGCCTTTAACCTTCTGGACTCCCACGATACCGATCGCCTAACGACCAGGCTCGGCGGCCCCGCGCGCGCGAGGCAGGCCCTGGCCCTCCTCATGAGCCTGCCCGGCGCTCCCTGCGTCTATTACGGCACCGAGTACGCGCTTGAGGGAGGCCACGATCCCGACTGCAGGCGCTGCATGCCCTGGGACCCTGACCCGGAGGAACTGGCCTTCGCGGAGTTCTTGCGCGCACTGGTGCGCATGCGCCGCGAGCGCTGGCGGCACTTCTCGGACGGCGAGCGCATAAACGCCTACCTGGAGGATAGGCCCGGCTTCGCGGTCTCGGGCGCGCGCTTAGGCTCCGAGGCCGTGGCGATCATGGTGAACAGGGGCGGCGAATCCGTGCCCGCGGGCGAGTGGCGCGAAGCCCTCGGCCTAGGTTCCGGGGCTTCGGCCTTGGACCTCTTGAACGGCGGGCAATTCGAACGCGAGCTGCGGCCCGACGAGACCGTCGCGCTCGCGTTCGAGTAGCTTTATTCCTCCACGGCCAGGTAGAGCCTAAAGCGCCAGTCGTCAAAGCGCTCCGGCCCGGCTTCCATCGCCAACTCGGGGCTGAGGCACTCTTCGAGGCAATGCCGGTTGGCCATGCGGTAGGGCGAAGCCTCCGCCGCGGCTAGGAGCCGCGCCCAGCTCGCGGGCAGCCGCTCGGGGCCGCCCTCGTGGCTTAGGGTAAGAAAGCCGCCGCCTTCAAACAGCTTTATGGATACGGCGCCATCCTGCGCGCCTGGCGCGGCGGCTATATCCTCCGGCAGTTCCGCCCATTGCTCGTAGCCGTAGTTAGCGCTTCCGGGGCTCGGGTTCGGGTTATTGAAGCCGAAATAGCGCCGGCCCCTGAGGCTGAGGCCCTTAGCCCTGAGCCAGGCCGCCAAGCCTTGCCATGCCAGGCCTTCAGGCTCCGCGCCGAAACCCAGGCAACTCGCCACCGTCATGGGTTCGAGCCGTATAAACTCAATCTCGTCCATAGTCATGCTCCTCGTTCGCTTGTAAGGATACGCGGTACGCGGGAGGCGCCGCGCTCGCCCCCCGCGATGGCATGATAGCAAAGGGATGCTGACATCTAGTGGCAGTAATTATGCCGCCGCGCTATACTATTCGTATGCGCGGCGACCGTCTATTGGCAATCATGCTTACGCTCGAGGGCAGGGGGCGGGCCGGCGCCCGCGAACTGGCCAGGGAAAGCGAAGTATCGCTGAGAACCATATACCGCGACATCGAGGCGCTCTGCGCCGGCGGCGTGCCTATCGTGGCGGAAACTGGCCCGGGCGGCGGATACTCGCTCATGCCGGGCTGGCGGTCGGGCTTGAGCGGCTTTAATGAGCGCGAGGCGGAAGCCCTGTTCGCTTCCAGCGCGAGTAGCCCTTTGGCCGACCTGGGGCTTGAGCCAAGCCTGCGGTCTGCCCTGCTCAAAGTGGCCGCGGCCCTGCCCGAACGCTACCGGCTGCGGCAGCAAAAAGCCAGCAGGCGCATACTCATAGAGGGCGGGGCGCAGGGCTCCTCGGGCAGCGTGCTCGCTATACTCCATGAGGCCCTTATGGCTACGCGCTGCGTACGGGTGTCGCTCTCGCTGCCCTGGGCTCCCGTAGCCGGCGCGCGCACGGAACTCGTACTCAAGCCCCTTGGCCTCGTCGCCAGCGGCGGG
>JBGSKZ010000103.1:0-6797 GCA_041741035.1 Treponematales bacterium | reverse complement strand
TCTCCCGGTATCGCGGGGCCGCAAGCCCCGCAAGGGCTGAGCTCGGCGGCGATCAAAGCGGCGCTTGAGGCGGCCGCGGGCCTAGCCGCCGAGGCGGGCGAAGGGGCTCGCCTGCTCGGGCTCTACTATACCGGCGCTGATTTCTTCGGCTTCCTCTCGATAGCGCTCCTCGCGCGGCCGAGCGCCGAGCGCGCCTTCCTCACGGGCATAGGCATAAGCCCGCCTCAAGCCTATGGCGTTTTAGGCTCCGCCTTCAGCTATAAGCCCTGGCCTAAGCCCGAGCCTGGCGAGGAGCAGGCGCGTAGCGCCTTGGCGCTCTACGCAGACTGGCTGTCCGCTCAGCTTAGGCGCGATAGCCTGGAAGCGTCCCGCTTCGCCCGCTTGAGCGCCGCGCCGGGGCTTAAGCATACGCTTTTCGAGCGCGCCGCCGCGCCGCATAAGGCCGCGCTTGAACTGAGCTTCGAGCGCTTTTGGCTGGAAGCGCGGGATGCCCTTGCCCATGACCTTCGCGCCGATACCCTGCTGTGGCTCCGCGATATAGGGCAGAAGCCGACGCCCGATAGCCTGAGCCTTGAGGCCCGAATAACGCGCTGGCCCGCGCTACCCTTGACGGCGGGCATAGAACTCGTGGCCAAGTCCGAGGGGAAAAGCTACGCCCTGCCTTATGCCGCCATCGCGGCATCCCTTGAGGCTTCCTTGGGCTCGGTCTTCGGACCCGAGCTTCCGTCCTACGTATACCTGGAGGCCCGGGGGAGCGTCGGCGAGGCTTTCCGCGGCCCCGCCGGGCAAAGCGCCCAGGTCGCGCAGGCCATGGGCGAAGAGCTGTCCTCGCGCTACGCCCTCGGCGCTGCCCGGTCCGTCGAAGCCTGGATGGAGGCTTACCTGCGTCAATCTACGGCTATACGCGGGCTTGCGGGCTTCTATGCCCGGAGCGCGGAGGCCGCTAGCCTGGCGGCGGAACCCTGGTACGCGGCCCTTACCCGGCTGGCGAATGAAGGGAGCCTGCCATGAGGCCGCGAGCCGCCCTAGCGGGCATCCTTGCCGCGGCCTGCGTAGCCCTGGCGCTTTTAGGCTGCTCGGGACCCGGGGATAGCGCGGAGACAGGCGGGGCGGCGGCCCGGCCGGATAGTCCCGCGCTTATAAGCATAGGCCTTCCGCTCAGCGGTGCCGCTTCGGGTTTTTGGGCCGGCGCTACGGCGAGTTTCGGCCCTCCCTTCGCGAGCATAGGCTTTCTAGGCCATACCCCGCGGGCTTTTGGCGACGGCTCCTGGCTCAACGATAACAGCCTGGCTTCGCTGTCGGCAAGCGAGCCGGGCTTGGCCTCGGAAGCTAGGCGCACGGAGCTTAGGCAAACCGAGTTGTCGGGAAGCGAGCGGGCATACGCCCTCGTAGGCAGCCTCGCCGCCGCCTATCAAAGCGGCTCAGGCGCCCTGGCCGCGCTCGGCCGCGACGGAAAGCTCGTTTACAGCGGCGCGAATGGAGAGCCTTCGTACGCGCTGGTCGCGGCGGCGGAAGCGCTCCTTCCGGGCGCCTATACCCTGGCGCTATCCAGCCGCTATGCGGCTCTCCAGGCCCCCGATGGCGTTATCAGCGTATACGCGTTGCCCGAGCTGAAGATGAGCTGGCAGGCACAGGCCGCGCGGGGCAGCCTGGCCTTGACGGAAGAGTCGGCACTTTGCCTGACGGCCGGCGGCGCGCTTCAGCTACGCTCGCTGGATACCGGCGCGCTAGCGCTGGAGCTCGACCTGGGCTTAAGCCCGGGCCTCGTGGCTCCCCTCTATGACGGGAAGCTGATATATATAGCCGACGCGGACGGCGGCGTGCTGGCGCTCGACCCTCAGGCCCAAAGCCTGCAGTGGCGCGTGAGCCTGGGCTATCCCGTGGAACAGCTCATCTGCGACGGCGCCTTAGTATATGGCTTCGGGTTTAGGGAAGCCGTAGGCATAGCCAAGGAGCAGGGCAGGGTAGTAGCGCGCATAGGCCTGCCTGAGAGGGCCCTGCTTCCTCCGCAGCTTTTCGGCGCCGCCATGGTTTACCTCGGCGTGGACGGCCGCGCGTACGCCAACGATACGGGGGCAAGCCGCCTGGCCTCCGGGTATGGAGCCGATGAGGAGCGCCTGGCGCGCGCCATACGCTTCCGCCTGGACAAATACCTCGTGGACCATAGCCTAGCCGAGCCCGCCGGGCCTTTCCTTCCCTATGTGGACCTGGCCCCGCACGATGGCATACTGCCCTTCACCGTGTTCGAGTACCTCGCTCCCGAGGAATCGGGTGAGATGGTCCTTGAGCTCTATGAAGCCGACGGGAAGGCGCGGCCTAAGGACGGCATCGTGTCCGTCTTCGACGGGGAGGGCGAGGAGTTGAAGGCGAACGTGGACGAATTCGGCTCCCATCCCTCGCTCAAGCACTGGTTCGACGCGGGCAGGCTCTACTACCTGGCCGTGGGCAGGCCGGCCCCGGGCCTGCCTCCGCTTTTCCTGCGCGTAAGGAAGCTTTAAAATCGATTCCGACCCGCCTGGGCACCGGGCCGCCGCGCGAGCGGGCCTACGGCCTTAGCGCAGCCCGAGAGCGCGCAGGGGATTTTCCGCCAGCCAAGACGATTTATGTATGTGCCCGCCGCACACGCCTATGGAGGCGTAGAGCGCGCTCTCGTGGAAATCGGCGCTGTAGTCGGCGAGGCAATCCTCCGCGAACACTATGGAGTAGCCGCGGTCGGAGCCGTCCCTGGCTGTCGTGTCGACGCACTGGCTCGTGGCCAGGCCCGCCATGACCAGGGTGCCCACGCCCATAGAGCGTAGCAGGCTATCCAGCGCCCCCTCGGTGAAGCCCGAATACCCCGTCTTGCGCACGAGCCCATCCCCCTTGGCGGGCGCCAGCGCGGGCGCTATATCGGCCATGGGCTCGTCGGCCAGGGGATAGGCGCCGGCATAGCCCGCCCGTTCTGCCTTTTGATGGAAGTCCCTGAAGAAGCGGTGGAGGTCCGAGCGGTCCGGAGCCAGGCCGCAGAGCCGCAGGTACACGACCGGCCAGCCCAGGGGCCGGAAGGCTTCCCTGAGCGCGCTTATGCCGGGCACGAGGCTTTCCCTATAGCGCGCGGCTATATAATCCATGGACCCGGGCCACTGGCTCGACGAGTATGCGTAGAAGGCGGACTGGCTCTCCAGGTAGTAGCGCTACAGGTCCACGACGAGCAGCGCCGCCTTGGCTGTGCGCTCCATGCGCCTAAACTATGGTGCCGCTGGGAATAATCGCGTTCTTGGGTATGACGATCACGCCGTCGACTATGTAATAGTTGCCGAATTCGCCGTCGCTGCGCGGCCGCTCGTCTATGCCTATGCGGCAATTCGAGCCTAGGCGGGCGTTCTTGTCTATGATGGCGCCCTTTACTATGGAGCCGCTGCCTATGCCTATATTTGGCCTGCCCGCCGCCTCGTTGGCAAGCTTCTGCGCCTCGGTCTCGTAATAGTCGGCGCCCATGCACACCACGCCGTCAAGGCTAGCGCCGGTCTCTATGATCGTGCGTATGCCTACGATGGAATTGGATATGGACGCGTTGGTTATGATGCAGCCGTCCGCGCTCAGGGCCTTGTTGAGGGTGCAATAGTTGAGCTTGGACGCGGGGAGGTTGCGCCTATGGGTATAGATGGGCATGCGCTCGTCGTAGAAATTGAATTCGGGAGCTATGTCGCAGAGATTGAGGTTGGCTTCGTAGAAGCTCCGTATCGTGCCTATGTCCTCCCAATAGCCGTCAAAGGTATAGGCGTTTATTTTGTGCTTAGCCAATATGCTCGGGATGACTTCCTTGCCGAAATCGTTTTCATCGCCGTCGAGGGCCTCTTCCATGAGGGCGGCGTCGAAGATATAAATACCCATGGATGCCAGGAAATCTTTGCCGCCCGAGCGCCTGTCCTTGCGCAGTTCCTTAGGAACCTTATAATCGCTTATGTCCTTGACGGGACCCGGCTTTTCCATAAACTCGAGTATTTTGCTGTCCGCGTCTATCTTCGTGATGCCAAAATCGCTTGCGTCTTCCCTGCTAACGGTGGTACAAGCAATGGTAAGGGCGCAGCCCGATTCTTTATGCTTCTGCAGCATGTCGGCTAGGTCCATGCGGTAGAGCTGGTCGCCGGATACGATGAGGTAGTGGCTGGGCTGCTGCGGGCGGAAATGCATGAGGTTCTTGCGCACCGCGTCGGCCGTGCCCTCGTACCAGCCCGAATGGGTAAGGGTCTGCTCCGCGGCGAGCACTTCGACGAAGCCGTCGGAGAAGTTGTCGAAGATATAGGTCCTGGCCACGTGCAGATGCAGCGAGGCCGAGTTGAACTGCGTGAGTATGTAAATTTGCTTGAAGCCGGAGTTTATGCAATTGGATATGGGGATATCCACGATGCGATAGCGGCCGCCGAAGGGCACGGCAGGCTTTGCCCTGTCTTTCGTCAGGGGGTAGAGCCTGGTACCCTTGCCGCCGCCAAGTACTATGGATAGCACCTTGTCCATTGAGTTCCTCCTTTATTTTGTCATAGGATAGTATAGTCATGAGTAGCAAAGCTGTCATCGATTTCTTGTCAGAAATCCTCGCCGACCCCGAAATAGCCCCTGGCGTGCGCCATATCGAGCGCGTGGAGCCGAAAAGCGCCCATTGGGCGGACTTGCCAGCCGGCCTGCGGCCTGAACTGCGGGCCGCTTTGGAAGCCCGAGGGCTTTCCCGGCTCTATACCCACCAGGCCAAGGCCTATGCCTTGGCCCTTGAGGGCAGGGACTTCGTGGTGGTAACGCCCACGGCCAGCGGCAAGACCCTCTGCTACAACCTCCCGGTGGCGCAGGCCCTGCTTGAGGACCCCGCCGCCCGCGCCCTCTACCTGTTCCCCACCAAGGCCCTGTCCCAGGACCAGCAGGCTGAGCTCAACGAGCTCATACTCGCGGGCGGCCTGGCCCTTAAGGCCGCTACCTACGACGGCGATACGCCCCAGAGCGTGCGGGCGTCGGCGCGCAGCGACGGGCGCATCGTGATAACCAATCCCGATATGCTGCACTCGGGCGTCCTGCCCAATCACGCCAAGTGGATACAGTTTTTCGCCGGGCTGCGGTACATAATCATAGACGAGATGCACGCGTACAGGGGCGTGTTCGGCAGCCACGTGGCCAACGTGTTGCGCCGGCTGCTCCGCGTGGCCGCCTTTTACGGCTCGAAGCCCCAATTCATACTCTGCTCCGCCACCATAGGGAATCCCGGCGAACTGGCCGCGCGTCTCATAGGCAGGAGCGCGGAGGCCGTTACCGAGAACGGCGCGCCTCGCTCGGGCAAGGCGGTGGTATTCTATAACCCGCCCCTGGTGGATCCGGTGCAGGGCATACGCAGGAGCTCTGCCCTCGAGTCGCGCACCATAGCGGCGAAGTTCCTCGAGCGCGGCGTGCACACCATACTCTTCGCCCGCTCGCGCGTGCGCGTGGAGCTCATAGCGGGCTACCTGAACGAGTATTTCGCCAATCATTTCACTGAGAATTCGCGCGTGCGCGTGGAGCCCTACCGCTCCGGCCTCCTGCCCAACGAGAGGCGCGAGATAGAGCGGGGCTTGCGCGACGGCTCCATACAGGGCGTCGTGTCCACGAACGCGCTCGAGCTGGGCATAGACATAGGGGGCCTGGACGCCGCGGTGCTGGCGGGCTGGCCGGGCAGCCTGGCCTCGTTCTGGCAGCAGTCGGGCCGGGCGGGCAGGCGGCAGGGCATGTCCGCCGCGGTGTACGTGGCATCGAGCGCGCCGGTGGACCAGTACCTCATGGCGCATCCCGAGCGCTTTTTCGGCAAGGCCGCGGAGCACGCGCGCATAGACCCCGAAAACCCCTACATTTACCTCGATCACCTCAAGTGCGCGGCCTTCGAGCTGCCCTTTTCGGAGGGGGAGGCCTTCGGAGGCGACCCCGAGGAGGGGCTTTCCCTGCTGGAGGAGGAAGGCATAGTGCGCAGGACCGGTGGGCGCTGGTATTGGGCAAGCCAGGGCTATCCGGCCGAAAAGATATCGCTGCGCTCCGCCACCGCCGATAACGTGGTGATCATTGACGCGACGGCCGGCCGGAACGCGGTCATAGGCGAGATGGACAGGCCCAGCGCCAAGGAGCTCATCTACGACGACGCGGTGTACCTGCACCGGGGCAGGCAGTTCATCGTGCTAAAGCTGGACCTTGAGAACCGCATATGCCGGGTGGAGGAGCGCGACGTCAATTACTATACCGACGCGGTGGTAAAGGTCGATATCAAGCTACTCTCCGACGACCAGCGCTTCGGCTCCGCCGTCCTGCCCGCCGCCTTCGGCGACATACTGGTGCGTTCGGAGGCGGAGAAATTCAAGAAACTGCGCTTCCATTCGCACGAGAACATTGGCTACGGCGAGATATACCTGCCGCCCGAGGAAATGCAGACCCGCGCCCTCGTCCTGCTCATAGCTCCGAAATCGGCCGCAGGGGCCGTCCTGAAATCCGAGCCGAACGAGCTTAAGCGCGGAGCCCTGCTGGCGGGACTCTGCTATCTCATGCGCAGCCTGGCTCCCGTGCGCCTGCTCTGCGACGCGGGCGACCTCGGAGCTACCTGGCGCCTGCGCGACGATCACTTCGACCTGCCCGCCGTCTACATATGGGACCGCTATCCCGGCGGTACGGGCCTCGCCGAAGCACTGGGTCCCCTCCTGCCCGAGCTCTTCTCCGCCGCCCTTGAGCGCGCGTCCGGCTGCGATTGCGAGGACGGTTGCCCTTCCTGCCTCGGTGTGTACGACGGCCCCGCCGCCCTGGCCCAGGGCCGGAAA
>JBGSKZ010000102.1:0-1384 GCA_041741035.1 Treponematales bacterium | reverse complement strand
GCTTGCCGCGCCGAGCAGGCGCGGCTCCTGGGGCGCTAGGGCCGCGCGGGAGGCACCGGAAGCAAGGCCGGGCTTGAGGCTTCTCGGCTCAAAGCCACTCGCCCTCGCCAGTACCCTCATGGGCTTGAATATGGACTCGGGGCTTTTATCCGGAGCGACGGCGGCAAGGCTTCTCGCGCTGGGCATTTCTATATTTACCGACACTCGGTCGGCCCATCGCGCGGCCTCGAGCACGAGCTCGTCGGAGGCTCCGGGGATGGCCTTTAAGTGCAGATAGCCATGGAAGCGCTCTCTCGAGCGCAGGGTTTTCGCTACCGCTATGAGGCGCTCCATAGTTCGGTCTGGGCAGCCGAGTACCCCGGAGGAAAGGAGCGCGCCTTCTATGTAATTGCGCCTATAAAAATCCATGATGAGCTTAATCAGCTCTTCCGGCTCGAAGCCTGCCCGCGCGATATCGTTAGTGCGGCGGTTCACGCAGTAGGCGCAGTCATAGGCGCAGGCGTTGGAAAGCAGGACTTTAAGCAGCGCCACGCAGCGGCCGTCAGCGGACCAGCTATGGCAGATACCGCCCACGGCCGCGTTCCCTATGCCGCCTTTGTTGGCACGCGCGCTGCCGGATGTGGAGCAGGATGCGTCGTATTTGGCCGCGTCGGCTAGTATGGCGATCTTGTCCGCTATATCCATGCCCCCTCCATAACGAGCAGAGTACTATACGGATGTTAAGTAGTCAAGTTTTGAGCTTAGCGTTCATTTAAACTTTTTTTGTTCTTTCATGGAGAAATGAGGCTCGGCCCTATGGTTTTTGCCGTTTCATTACTTGACACGGATTTTTCTTGCCGATACTGTACCATCATCTCGATCGTGGAGGTTTTCGACATGAGCCCTAAACCTGTCTGGAATCAGGGCAAGCCGCCAAGCGACTGTCCGAGTTACGCTCTCAGTACCGCAGCCCTCTCTTCAAGTTCCGCCCGCATTAACGCCCCCGTTCTCAACCGCCCCTCTCTTCGCCTCCGTCGACCTTAATACCCCCTTTTCCCATACATTCCCCATGATTTTCTAGCGCGCGCGCCCTATTCCCATACGCCATGGGCGAGGTCCCTCAGTTTTTGGGGCCGGAATAGCGCCTGGCGGCATATTCGATACGCGGTTTTTTTGAAAGGATGGTTTCTATGCTTAAGAAGATAGTTTTGGCATATTCGGGCGGCCTCGATACCACGGTTATCGTGCCCTGGCTCAAGGAACACTACGACTGCGAAGTAATCGCGGCCTGCGGGGACGTCGGGCAGGCCTGCGACTGGTCGGTGCTGGAGGCCAAAGCGCTTGCCAGCGGAGCATCCCGGCTCGTCGTGCAGGATTTGAAGGCGGAGTTCGTCGAGTCCTATCT
>JBGSKZ010000101.1:0-7268 GCA_041741035.1 Treponematales bacterium | reverse complement strand
CCGGGCTGGGCGCCGACGCCCAACTGGGCGTTAAGCTCGTGCTGGCAGCAGGGCGCGGCCAGGATAACGCGGGCGCCCCAGCGCACGGCTTTGGCGAGCGCGTAATCGGTGGCGGTGTCGCAGGCGTGCAGGCTTATGACGAGGTCGGCGCTCTCCGCGCCGCTGTACTCGGCTATGTCCCCCACCGCGAAGGACAGGCCTTTATAGCCGTAGCCTAGCGCCAGGGCTTGGCAGGACCGTATGACGTCCTCCTTAAGGTCCAGGCCGACGAGGCGCAGGGGCAAGCCTTTGAGCGTGGACAGATAGTGGTATACGGCGAAGCTCAGGTACGACTTGCCGCAGCCGAAGTCCACTACTTCCAGGGTCTTATCCTCGCGCTCGGCGGCGGCGGCCGCCAGATCCGGCAGTACGTCGTCTATGAATTCGAGGAAGCGGTTTATCTGCTTGAACTTATCGTACTTCGCCTTGATAATGCCGCCGTCGGCCTTCATGACGCCAAGGTCTATGAGGAAGGGCACGGGCACGCCTTCCTTGAGTATATAATCCTTTGCCCTGTTATGGCTGAATTCGAAGGGTTCGGTAAGGGCGGAAGCCTCGTCCGACGCCTTGGCAGCCGCCTGGCTGAAGAGCTTGAGCTGTCCCCGGCGGTTGGCCAGTATCTGCATCGTGCCCGCGGCGGTCTTGAACTCTGCCCGCTTAAAGCGCGCGCCCAGCCACGAAGCCAGCTCGCCGATAAGGCTTTCCTCGTCGACATTGCGTTGAAAGGCTTTGGCGCCCCGGAATTCCTCAATCTGATAGGCCTTCTCGCCCTTGATGAGCACGGGTTTCAGCCGCAACTTGTCGCAGCCGTCATAGCCTTCCGATTTTATAGGGGACGAGAGCGTGCCCGCCAGTAAGCCCGCCCCGAGTACCTGCCGCGCGAGGGCGTTCGCGTTGTCATCGTGCTTTTCCATGGCTTCAGTATAGCCCGGAACGGCCTTTGCTGATAATCACCTCCCCTGCGCCTCCTTTTAACCATACTTTAACAAAGACCTCATTATGGCCTCACGCGGAGCCGGTAATGTCCATAACGTCGGATCGGGGAAACCCGGACGGCGGCTTCCCGGGCGATCAGTGACTCGGGGAGCGTGAATGGCGGATAAGCGATAGCCGGCGATAAGCCCGAGCGATCGCCTTGTTTCCAGATAACCGGCCCTAGGCCGGAAATACCGTGGGGAGGAATCCTGATGAAGAAGACCGTAATGATTATCGCGCTGGCCCTGATGGCCACCGCCGCGTTCGCCCAGGGCAAGTTCACCTGGATAGGCAAGACCAGCGACGACCCCGACAAGATGCTTCCCGGCATCGACCCTTCCAAGGTAACCGGAACCATCGTAACGGCCGGCAGCTCCACCGTATACCCGGTATCCGAAGTCATCGCCTCCATGTTCAAGGAAGACGGCTTCGCTGGCCAGGTGACCATTGATTCCATAGGATCGGGCGCCGGCTTCGAGCGCTTCACCAAGACCGGCGAGACCGACATATCCAACGCCTCGGTAGGCATCAGCCAAGCCCAGATAGACGCCGCCAAGGCCATAGGCCGCATGCCCATTGAGTTCCGCCTCGGCACCGACGCCCTGGCCGTGGTCGTGAGCAAGAGCAACACCTTTGCCAAGGATATGACCCAGGCCGAGCTCAAGCTCGCCTTCTCCACCGCCGTGTTCTGGTCTGACGTGCGCGCCAGCTTCCCCAAGAAGGAGATCAAGCGCTTCATACCTGGCACCGACTCCGGCACCTTCTCCTACTTCGTGGAGCACCTGTATAAGAAAGACAAAGCCCCGATACTAGGCGCCAAGAACCTCCAGCTCTCCGAGGACGACAACGTGCTGGTGCGCGGCGTGTCCGACGACATGTACGCCATAGGCTTCTTCGGCTTCGCCTACTACCAGGAGAACAAGGCTAAGCTCAACGTGCTCTCCGTAGACGGCATAGTCGCGAACGCGGCCAACGTGGACGCCGGCAAGTATCCCCTCGCCCGCCCCATCTTCATCTACAGCGACGCCAAGATCATGAACGACAAGCCCCAGGTGGCCGCGTTCATAGCCTACTACCTTACCTACGTGAACGAGGCGCTCAAGGAAGTCGGCTACTTCCCCGCTCCCGCGGCCGATCAGAAGAAAGCCAAGCAGAATTGGCTCGACGCCGTAAAGGGACGCTACTAAACCTAGACTAGGTTTGATACGAAGCCAAGGCTTTACGAGAGGCCCGGAGGCGACTTCGGGCCTCTCTCGTAGCCAGAAAATCGGGCCGAATTGTTAGGCGAAAGTGAGAACGATGAAACAGAACCTTGTAGCGCTCTACCCGGAAGAAGAGCGGGGACTGCTCTCTTTTGGCAAGCGCTCCCGCCCCGGCGAAACGATCATACAGTCCTTCCTGTTCTTCTGCGCGTCGGTGTCCATACTGACCACCGTAGGCATTATCATCGTGCTAGGTACCGAGTCCCTCACCTTCTTCAAGCATGTCACGCTTTGGGAATTCTTCACCGGCACGTCCTGGCAGCCAACCATAGAGCAGTTCGGCATTTTGCCCCTGCTCAGCTCCACGCTCTTAACGAGCGTCCTCGCCATGCTCGTGGCCCTGCCCTTAGGCCTCGGCGTGGCTATCTACCTGGCCGAGTACGCCAGCGAGCGCGTGCGCGAAACCCTCAAGCCCATACTCGAGGTGCTCGCGGGCGTGCCGACCATAGTATACGGATATTTCGCCCTGACGGTCGTCACCCCCTTCCTGCGAGGGCTCTTCGGCAGCGAAACGGTGGAAGTGTATAACACGCTTTCCGCGGGACTCGTCATGGGCATACTGATATTGCCCCTCGTCAGCTCCATGTGCGAAGACGCGCTGTCCTCCGTGCCGCGCAGCCTGCGCGAGGCCGCCTACGCCATGGGGGCCACTAAGCTGGAGACCAGCGTGAAGATCATCGTGCCCGCCGCCTTTTCCGGCATAGCCGCCGCCTTCATACTCGGGCTCTCGCGCGCGGTAGGCGAGACCATGATCGTGGCACTGGCGGCCGGCGCCGGGCCTAATTTTACGCTCAATCCCTTCAAGGCCGCCGAGACCATGACGGGCCACATCGTGCGCATATCGGGCGGCGACCTATCCTACGACTCCATAGACTACCAGAGCCTCTTCGCCATAGCCATGGTGCTCTTCGTGGTGACCCTGCTCCTCAATATATTCTCGCGGCGCATCGTGAAGAAATACCGGGAGGTGTACGAATGAGCTCGGCCCAAGAAGCCCAGGGCATAGCCCGCAAGGACTTTGAGCAGAACCTGGGCGCGAGGCACGCGCGGGGCACCAGCTGGCGCGTCGTGTTCATGCTCTCGACCATATTCGCCATCCTCTTCCTGGCTACCCTCATAGTGACCGTGGTGGACGACGCCTTCGGCTACGTGGTCATGGAGGACGAAGTGGACGCCTCCTCCCTGGCCAGGAACGGCGTAGCGCTGGAAGACCAGGACAAGGCCCTCCTCCTGGAAACCCTTAACGAGCATCTCGCGCCACGCCGCTACCGGGCGCTCGAGCGCGAGCTGCCCTTCGAAGAGCGCGGGGCCCAGGACCTCTACGAAGTGGCGCTCTCGGAAATCGTCAAGCCCCAGGTAGTGCAGACCTATACGCTCTTCGAGTCCCTCTTCGGCAAGAAAGCCATACTGGAGCAGGGCCTTGCCGACTACCCCGACGGGGAGCTTATCTTCCGTTCCTGGGTAAGCATGCGCTTCCTGTCCACCTCGCTTACCGGCAGGCCCATGACCACGGGCGTGCTCACCGCTATCAAGGGCACGTTGCTCACCATTATGATCACGGTGCTCTTCGCCTTTCCCATAGGCATAGCGGCGGCCATCTGGCTGGAAGAATACGCCAACGACAATAGGCTTAACCGCATCATACAGGTGAATATCTATAACCTGGCCGGCGTGCCCTCCATCATCTACGGCATGCTCGGCCTGGCCATATTCGTGCGCGCCTTAGAGCCCGTCACTTCCGGCTCGGCCTTCGGGCAGTCGGGCGCGGGAGACGTGGCCAACGGCCGCACCATACTGTCCGCCGGGCTCACCCTGGCCCTGCTCATCCTGCCCGTGATAATCATCAACGCGCAGGAAGCCATACGGGCCATACCCGGCTCGCTGCGGCAATCGAGCCTGGCCGTGGGCGCCACCAAATGGCAGACCATATGGTACCACGTGCTGCCAGCCAGTTTCGATCGCATACTCACCGGCACGGTGCTGGCCATATCGCGGGCCATAGGCGAGACCGCGCCCCTCGTAGTAGTGGGAGCGTCCACCTTCCTGTCCCAGGACCCGAGCGGCGTGTTTTCCAAGTTTACCACTCTGCCCATACAGATTTATCAGTGGACGAGCAGGCCGCAGGCGGAGTTCAGGCATATAGCGGCCGCCGCCATCGTCGTGCTGCTCGTGCTCATGCTATCGCTCAATTCCTTCGCCATTATCATGCGCAACAGACTGCGCAAGCAGAAGAGGTTCGGCTGATGAATATTTTCGCGCCACGCGCCAAAGAAAGCGGCCGCCTTGAAGCGGCCATAGGATCGGGAGAATCCGGCTACGCCCTCGAAGCCAAGGACTTAAGCATCTTTTACGGCCAGTTCGAAGCGGTAAAAAAGCTGTCCATGGGCTTCGAGCGCCAAAAGGTAACCGCGCTCATCGGGCCCTCGGGCTGCGGCAAGAGCACGGCGCTGCGGGCCTTCAACCGCATGAATGAGCTCATAAGCGGCGTAAGGACGGAAGGCGAGGTGCAGTTCCACGGCGTGAACGTATACGAGCACGACGTGGACGCCGTGCAAGTGCGCCGCTGGATAGGCATGGTATTCCAGAAGCCCAACCCCTTCTCGAAAAGCATATACGAGAACATAGCCTGGGGAGCCCGCATAAACGGCTATAAGGGCGACTTCGACGAGCTGGTGGAGAGCAGCCTCAAGCAGGTGGCGCTCTGGGACGAGGTGAAGGACAAGCTTAAGGAGAGCGCCTACGCGCTGTCCGGCGGCCAGCAACAGCGCCTCTGCATAGCGCGCGCCGTGGCCCTGAAGCCGGAAATTCTGCTTATGGACGAGCCCACGAGCGCGCTCGACCCCATATCCACCGCCAAGATAGAGTCTTTGCTGGACGAGCTCAAGAAACGCTATACTATAATAATCGTGACGCACAATATGCAGCAGGCCGGCCGCGTATCGGACAAGACCGGCTTCCTGCTCTTGGGCGACCTCGTGGAATACGCGGACACGAAGGAGCTCTTCTTCAATCCCAAGGACGAGCGCACCGAGAACTACATATCAGGCCGCTTCGGTTGAGAAGCGATGCTTCGGCTGAGTAGCGGTGCTTCGGCTGGCAAGCAATGCTTCGGCCGGGCGGCGCCAATGCGGCCGGGCGGCGATGTTTAGGACGGGAAGGGCAAGGAGTATACGATGATAACGAGGATACAGTTCAACGAGGAGCTTACGAGGCTCCACCACGATATATTGGCCATGGGCACGCGCGTCGAGGACGACCTGCGCAAGGCGCTCGAGGCGCTCAAGACCGGGGACGTGGCCCTGGCCAAGGAAGTGCGGGCGGGCGACGAAGTAGTGAACGCCATGCAGACCAAGATCGAGGATCAGGTGGCCATGCTCATAGCCACGCAGCAGCCGGTGGCCCGGGACCTGCGGGAGCTAGTGACCATGCTCAAGCTTACCGACAACCTCGAGCGCATAGGCGACCATGCCGTGCACCTGGCCAAGGCCGCCAAGCGCCTGGCCGAGGATCCCTACCCGCGCTCGCTCGAGCGCCTGGCCGCCATGGCCTTCGTGGGCTCGGGCATGCTCCACGACGCCATAGCGGCCTTCCTGGCCAAGGACGAGGCCCTGGCGCGTGCGACAGCCGCCCGCGACGACGAGATAGACGCCAACCACAAGGCCTTCATCAAGGAAGTGCTCGACTATATACGCGATAATCCCGACAAGGCGCAGCAGGCCACCAGGCTCATCGCCACCTCGGGCTTCCTGGAGCGCTTAGGCGATCATGTGACCAATCTGTGCGAATCGGTGGTATACATGGTGAGCGGGGCGCACACCGAGCTCAACGAATAGGAGGCCGACGGATGCCCAAGGCTACCATACTCGTCATCGAGGACGATCCGGACATTCGCGAACTCGTCGCCTTTTCCCTGGGTAAGGAAGGATATGCCGTAAACCAGGCCGAATCGGGCGAGCTGGGCATAGAGTCGGCGGCCGCCTCTACGCCCGACCTCGTCATACTCGACGTTATGCTGCCCGGCATGGACGGCCTTGAGACTCTGCGCGCCTTGAAGGCGAACCCCGCGCTCGCGCGGGTGCCCGTCATCCTGGCCAGCGCCAAGGGCGAGGATCCCGACGTGGTGGCCGGCCTGGAGCTTGGGGCCGACGATTACGTGGTAAAGCCCTACAGCCCGCGGGTGCTCGTGGCGCGGATACGCACCGCCCTGCGCCGGCGCTTCCAGGGGAGCATAGGCGACCTGGACGACGACGCGGTGCTCAGCGTATCAGGCATAACCCTCGATCCCGACCGCCACGAGATACGCGCCGAGGGCGAGCGCGTGGACCTGTCGGCCACCGAGTTCGCCATACTCGAGCTGCTCATGCGCAGCCCGGGCAGGGTGTACGGGCGCTCGTCCATCATCGATTCGGTAAAGGGGCGCGATTACCCGGTTACCGACCGTTCGGTGGACGTACAGATCGTATCGCTGCGCCGCAAGCTCGGCGTACGCGGCGACAGCATAGAGACCGTGCGGGGCGTAGGCTACCGCTTTAAGGAAATTTAGCGTATGGCAAAAAGCCGCCTCGCCTTCAGGGTTTTCCTCACCCTGGCCCTGCTCCTAGCCCTGTCGCTGAGCTTATTAGCCGGCGCCGCCATCCTTACCATGAGGCGGCTGCAGCAGAACATAAGCTTTTTTACCCTGGAACGCAGCGCGAGCGCCCTTGCCTCGCTCGCCCCCTCCGACCCCGCGCTGGCCCAGGACTTCTGCCTGCAGGCGGCCAGCGATTCCCGGTTACGCCTCACCATAGTAGGCCCGGACGGCAGCGTATGGGGAGACTCGCGCTCGGATCCCGCGGCCATGGAAAACCATTTGGACAGGCAGGAAGTGCGCGAGGCCCTGCGGGGAAGCGCGGCTACCAGCGCCAGGACCTCGGGCACCCTGGGCCTGCCCATGACCTTCGCGGCGGCCCCCATACGGCGGGACGGCTCCGTGGCGGCCGCGCTGCGCGTGGC
>JBGSKZ010000100.1:0-1495 GCA_041741035.1 Treponematales bacterium | reverse complement strand
TAGCGCTGTTTCTGATTTATGTCAAGCGATGTTCTATCGTCGCCTTCGTCTTTTTTCTATCATACCGCTCTTCGCGGCGTGAGGCTGACACTAACCGAAAGCTCCGGGACTGTCAATCACGCCAGCACAGAAATCGTATGAAAAACAAACCTATTTCCAACAACTCGTTATTCTCTCCTGTTTAATGAATGTATGGCTATGGTGATTAGCGCTGGCAGCTAAGCTGGCTGCGGACGTCCTGAGCTAGTGATAAACTTCGCCACCAATTCGAAGTAGAGAGGAGAATGAGAGAAGGTAAGATTTATGTTGTAAGAACTCCATAGTTTCTTTCTCTATGATTCTTTTCCATGAGCCCACTCTGTCTTTGTATGCTGAATTCTGGTCATGGTCTGGAATGATTTTAAATACCGACATCACGGCCCAACTTTAGCTGGCTAACGCCGGATTGTATCCTTTTCTCCCCTAAGTTCCGCGCACCGGAATCGTCGGGTATCGTTCGCGCGACGAACGCCGCGGCGGGAACACGGCCCTCATACAAGCGGCTTTTTTTTAATCTGGGAGCAGATACGCGAAGCGGCCCCCCTTCGACGAGCCGAGCATACTGATGGTATGTAAGGCGAGGCGAAGGAGGCCGCGACAAAGTAGCTGCCCCAGAATTCATCCAAAGCGCTTTTTTTTTATGCCGTAAGAAGATACTAGGAGCGTCCCCGTTTGGGTTGCGAAGGCGTGCTATGTGCACGTCGAGCATCACAAACGGGGGCGCGACAACGTAGATTCCAGGGCATAAAAAAAAAGCCCGGCGACGACCTACTCTCCCACCATAAGGCAGTACCATCGGCGTAAGAGAGCTTAACTTCCGTGTTCGGAATGGGAACGGGTGTGGCCTCTCCACGATAATCACCGGGCAAATGTTTACGACATTGCGAACGTACAAGGGATCCAGGTGTAGCATTGCCGTTTCCGGCCTCGCCATCGATGGCGGTGCTATACGCTTTAAGGGGAACGAGGATTAAAAGAAGCGGTAGAGTGTAGAAGAGCGCATAGTCTGTTCTTGAAGAGCTTAGGATAATATGGTCAAGCCTCACGGAGGATTAGTACTGCTCGGCTGAATACATTACTGTACGTATACCTGCAGCCTATCGACCAGGTAGTCTTCCTGGCTCCTTTAGGGGACTTAAAGCCCCAGGGATGGTTCATCTTGAGGTGGGCTTCCCACTTAGATGCTTTCAGCGGTTATCCCTTCCGAACATGGCTACCCGGCGCTTACCCTTGGCAGGATAACCGGTACACCAGAGGTTCGTCCACCTCGGTCCTCTCGTACTAAAGGCAGATCCTCTCAACCATCCAACGCCCGTGGCAGATAGGGACCGAACTGTCTCACGACGTTCTGAACCCAGCTCACGTACCGCTTTAATTGGCGAACAGCCAAACCCTTGGGACCTGCTCCAGCCCCAGGATGCGATGAGCCGACATCGAGGTGCCAAACCTTGCCGTC
>JBGSKZ010000099.1:0-2245 GCA_041741035.1 Treponematales bacterium | reverse complement strand
CCGGGCGCGGCGTCCTGGCCCCCGTCTCCCGTCGCTACGGGGGCCTTATCCGGTGCCTCCGCCGCCTTTAGGGCCGCCTTCAAGGACGCCTTCAGGGCCGTCGAGCCAGCGCGCCCCACGATAACCGCGGCTAGGTTAGCGCCCGGCGGCAGGGGATCTTCCTGTTGGCCACGAATACGGCGCGTATGCAGGCACAGGGCTGCGCCGTCCGCCTGGCTATGAGCTCGCGAACTTCCTTAGGCAACGAATCCGCGTCGGCCCATATCGTCACGGCCTCGTTCATCGCGGCGCGGCTCCAACCGAGGCGCGGTACAGCATGCCCCTGCCCGCAAGCTCATAGGCTCCCTCGCAGGCTTCCACGAAGAGGGCCGCGCCGCGCTTGAGCGGAAAATTCCCGCCGGAGGCGGCGCCGAGCTGGAGCGAGCCTTCTATGCACAGGAGTATTTCAGGCGCCGGCTCTCTGGGATAGCGCCGGGCTGCGCCGTTCACGCGGATAACGGCAAGGCTGAATTCCTCCGAATCGATGTCATAGGCGCATAGCTGGCCTAAGCCCCGCGCGTCGGCTCCGTCGGCTCCGTCGCAGCGGGGCAGGGCCACGCTCAAAGGGGCGGCGCTGAAGTCGAGCACCGCCATGAATTCGGCTAAATCCTTGCGCTTACGGGTAAGGCCGGCCCGTACCTCATTATCCGAATTCGCCATGATTTCCAAGGCGCAGCCGCGGAAATAGGCGTGAGGCTGGCCCGGGGCCACGAACAGGCCCTCTCCCGGGCCTATGTCGAAGCAGTTTAGCATAAGCGGCGCGAGCGCGCCCATATCGTTAGGAAAGGCATCCATGAGCCGCGGTATCCAACCGAAAGCGAGCAACTCGGCCGACTCGGGCTTTGCGTTTTCCAGTAAGCGGTCTATGCGCTGCCGCGCGAGCTTGAGCACCTGGCCGCGCTCCGCGGATTCAAGCGAGAGGAAATTATAGAACACTAGGGCCAGTTCCATCTTGCTCGGGTAGCGGGCCAGGCGGCCGGCATAGCCGAGCCAATTCTCTCCGGCCACTACGCGTATATTGCGCAGTATATCGTCGATGGGCCTGAAGCCGCACATACCCTCGAAGCGATCCATGGAAACGATGAATTCAGGCTTGTGGTGGCTGTCTATGTAACTGCGCTCGGCGGGGTCGAGCATGATGCCGGCCCGCTCTTCGCGGCGATAGCCCCTCAGGGCCGTAAGCCTGGAGGGGTGGGCCTGCAGCGAAAGCGGCTGGGCCACGGCCAGCATCTTGAAGAGGAAGGGGAGGCGATTGGGCGATCCCGCGCCCGCTCCTCCCAAGCTTGACCTCGTGTCGCGGGCAATGAGTTCGTTGAGCGGAAGCTTTTCCCCATCAGGCAGCAGGGCCAGCGAGGGAGCTTTCGGGTGCGCGCCGAGCCAGAGTTCGGCCCAGGGCTCGCGGGCCAGATTGGGGCTATCCAAAAAAGCCGGGATAAGGTCGGGGTCGCCCCAGGCATATTTCTGAACGCTGTTTTCCAACGGATAGATGGCCATCGCAGGCATTGTATACGGGGTAATGGCTTCTGTGAAGCGCAATACAGACAGGAAAAGCCCGATAAGGGATGGTTAGTTCCCCGAACCTTATGGCTTCCACGCCTCCTACGAAGCCAGGGCATACTTGGGCACATAGTCCTTCCCCTCTTTCAAGGGCGTCCGGTGGGACTTCATCCAAACCCTTGTCTCTTCATCATTTAAGCGCAGCTTTGAAAGAAAGGGCCTGTCCGTGTAGTAACCCTGCATCCCTTCGCGGATCCTGAACGCGGGGACTCCCGCGGCCTGGGCATGCGTGAAAGGCAGCCATAAAGGCCTAATCCGGTAGCGTTTCTGGTAATTATGATAGATCTGGTAGAGCCGCATGCGCATAAGGCCGTTGGCCACATTCCGCGTGAAGCAGGTGCTCTCGCGATGGAAGGCGGCGAGGTCCTTCCTTAGCTCTCGATCGTAGTAGTTCACCGAGAAGAGCGGATTCAATAGCCCCCGCGGTGCCTTCGACGGGTGGGTCCTATGCTCCAGTCGTCCCTCGGCCATGGCCAGGCGGAGGCTCGGCAATGCGGCGATGGCCTGAGGGTAGACGGGATGCTCGTCGGTCCACAGTTGCACGCCTTCCATGGCAGCCTGGTCCCAGTATCTAAGGAAGACTCCCATGAGTTCGCGGAAAGATGCCGACAGTCCCCCGCGCTTGGGTTTCCAGCGCTCTTCAAGGCGC
>JBGSKZ010000098.1:0-2113 GCA_041741035.1 Treponematales bacterium | reverse complement strand
CGAGTTTTCGTCGGAAGCGGGGGCTTCGCGCTCATGCCAGGCCGGATCGAAGCGCAGGAAGAGGCAGCCGCGGGGTAGTTCCTTCCGCAGCCCCCGCGCCAGGTCGACGAGCAGGCGGGCCTGCTCTGCCGCCGGCGTATCGCGATCGGGACCGTGCGGCACGTAGGCGAACGACAGTCCTAAGGGCAGGCGGCGCAGGAGCACGGACAGGCCGAATGCGGAGTCGTCGCCCTCCGCTTGGCAGCTGAAGGCCAGGGCCTTCCAGCCAAAAGAGGCCTTGAACGCGGCCCAAAACGAGGATTGTAAAAAAGTGGAGGAGGCTAAGGCGCCAGCGTCCGCCGGGCGTACGCGCATGGCCGCTTAGCCTATTTCGCCCTCTGCCACCCGTTCCGTGCGCAGGCCGCGGCCGTCCGCCTGCAGGGGCAGAGAGCCCACTACGGCGTCGTGGCCTAAGGCCCTCAGGGGCACGGAGAAGAAGGCGTCCACGTCTATCTCTGCCTCGGCGGGCGCGTTAAGGTCCTGCCCGGGCAAAATCACGCGCGTGCCCGGCGCGGCCCAGGGCGCGCTAAGCACTTCCACGGTCTCCTTGCCCTCGGCGCCGGACACGCTGGCCGCCAGGAGCATGCCCCTGCTTTCGGTGCCCCGCAGCTTGGCGGGCTTAAGATTATTGACGAGTATGATGCGCTTGCCTAAGAGCTCTTCTTCTTTATAGAAGGGCACGAGCCCGGACACGATGACGCGTTCGATACCCGAACCGTCGTCGAGGGTCTCGATATAGAGCTTATCCGCCTTGGGATGGCGCTCTATCTTGACTATCTCCGCCACGCGCAGGTCCACGAGCTTCTTGAAGCGCTCCTCGAGGGGAAGCTCCGCGTACGGGGCGGGCTTGGGCTCGGCCGCTGCCTTCTTCTCGGCCGCTGAGGGCGCCCCGCCCTGTCCGCCCGCCGGCGCTTTGGCTTTTGCGTCCTTGGCGTCGGCGTCGCGCTGGGCGCGCTCCTTCTGGGAGCCGGAGTAGCGTTCGCGCAGCTCCGCTATGGCGTCCGGCTCGAGCTTCTGGAAGAGCACGGCGCTATCGGTCACGCACTCTACCCCGCTCAGCTTGCCAAGGTCTTTCCATGATAGCATGCCGGTTTTATCGCCGGCAGCTGAGCCTACGGAGAGGCCGAAGAAGGACGCGAGCTTGGCCATGGCCTGCGGCATATAGGGGTGCATGATGACGGCCAGGTCGCGGAGCACGTAACAGAGGTCGGATAAGAGGCTTGCCGCCTTCTCGGGATCGCTCGTGCGCGCTTTCCAGGGCTCGGCGGCCTGGAAGCGCTTATTGGCGATATCGGCTATCTGGAAGGCCGTCCTGAACGCGTCGCGCAGCTCGGCGCGCTCTAGCTGAGCCTCGGCCTGGGCCTCCAGGGCGCGCACTTCCTTCCAGAACGCCTCGTCGGGCTTGCCATTGGGTATGGCGCCGTCGTAAAAGCGCTGGATAAAGGAGAGCGTGCGGTTGGCAAGGTTGCCCAGGTTGCCTATGAGCTCGCCATTCACCTTGTCCATGAAATCGCCCCAGGTAAAGGTAAAGTCGCTCTTCTCGGGGCGGTTATAGAATATGTAGAAGCGCCATACGTCGGCGGGTATGCCCGTCTCCATGACGTCGGTGCCGAAGACGCCCACGCCCTTGCTCTTGGAGAATTTGCCCGACTCGTAGTTAAGGTATTCCGTGCTGGACATGTGGTGCAGCATGGTCCAGTCCCTGCCGCTGCCCAAGAGGGTGCTCGGGAAGATAACCGTATGGAAGGGTATGTTGTCCTTGCCTATGAACTGATAGAGCTCCACCTCTTCGGGGGCCATCCACCAGCTCTTCCAATCAAAGCCCAGTTCCTCGCCCGCCACGGCGCTTATGGACAAGTAGCCTATGGGCGCGTCGAACCACACATAGAATACCTTGTTCTCAAAGCCGGGCTTGGGCACGGGTATGCCCCACTTAAGGTCTCGGGTGATGGCGCGGGGCTTAAGGCCGTCGCGTATCCAGGCCTGGGTCATCTGCACGGCGTTGTTGGCCCAGAAGCCCTTGACGCTCGCCTCCTTTATCCACGCCTCCAGGCGCGGGCGTATGGCGGGCAGG
>JBGSKZ010000097.1:0-10826 GCA_041741035.1 Treponematales bacterium | reverse complement strand
GGCGCTGCCACGCTGACGGGCTCGGCCCTGCTCGGCGCCGCCTTCGTCGTCTTCGCGGACGCCCTTGCCCGAGGACTCTTCCCCGGCGAGCTGCCGCTGGGCATAGTCACCGCCCTGCTGGGAACGGCGGTATTTTTCATCCTGCTCTTAAGCCGGCGCGTGCGCGTGGAACGGGGCTAGCGTGCTGCGCTTTAACGCTGTTTCCTACCGATACAAAGGCGAGAATGCCTTTGCCCTTCGCGACTTCAGCCTGAGCGCGGCGCCCGGCAGGGTGACTGCGCTCCTGGGGCCTAACGGCAGCGGCAAATCGACTGCCCTGGGCATAGCCGCGGGCTGGCTTAAAGCTTGCGACGGATCCCTTGAGCGCGAGGGCAGGGTAGCCTTCCTGCCGCAAATGGAACGCCTCGCCTTTTCCTTCAGCTGCGTGGAATACGTAACCTTCGGCAGGGCTCCCCATCTGCCCTATCTAGGCATACCCGGCGGCAGGGACGCGGCCTTAGCGAGGGAAGCGCTGGAGCGGGTGGGTATGGCCGCGAAGGCGGACAAACGCGTTACCGCGCTCTCGGGCGGCGAGCTCCAACTCGTGCGCCTGGCGCGGGCGCTCGTCCAGGAGGCCCGGTGGACCGTGCTCGACGAGCCCACCGATATGCTCGACCCCGCCCATATCCTGGCTCTGGGCGGGGTGCTGCGCGCCATTACGGCGGCCGGCGGCGGCGTGCTGCTGTCCACCCACGATCTTGGCTTCGCCTTAGCAGCAGCCGATGACGCGGCGCTCGTACGGGAAGGCAGGCTTATCCTGCAGGGTACCCGCGACGAAGTGCTCGTTCCCGAAGCGCTGGGCGGGCTCTATGGCGTGCCTTTCGCCTGGGGCAGGGTACCGGGCCCGCTGCATGAGGGCAGGGTACCAGGCCCGCTGTATGAGGGCAGGGGCGGCTGAGCCACGGGGCTTTTACGGCCTGGGCTGAACGCCGCTTGCGCTTTTTGCGCCTTTAGCCGTATATAGTGGTATTGGATAATTTGCGATAATAAGCGCGGCTGGGCTTCTGAGTATAAGGGTTAGATACCTTTTAATTGATAAAGCAAGGATCAAGGGGCTACTATGAAAAGCAAAACGATGGCGCTGCGGGTAACCTTGAATTCCGCGCTGATGATCAGCGGCGTATACTTCGTCATACAGAGCTTCGCGTTTATCCGCGACGGCATAATCCTCGGCATACCCGGCATACATGGCTACCTGGCCTCGGTTATGGTCTTCCTAGCCTCATACGTGCTGCCGCCGTCGCTGCTCTTCGGCGCCGTGCTCTATTTCTCCGCCCTGCCCATACAAAAGGCGGCTCTTCGCCTCGATGCCGGCGAAATCCTGCCCGCCGCCTACGCGGAACTTACCCGCAGGCGCATCATACGCTTCTCGCGGCTTGTGCTCATCGTAAACGAGATAGGCTTTGCTGCCGGCTTCCTCGCCCTGCAGATCATATCCGACGGTTTCCTTAGCCTCTTCCACTTTGACCGCCTCATCATACTCCTGTCCAACCTCGCGGGCGGCTTCGTCTACGCGAGCGCTCAGATAGCGCTTAACGAGATGGTCTTCGCACCGCTGCGCGACCGCTTGGGCATCTACGAGATAGGCGACCGCAAACGCCAAATACGCAGCACCACGCATCAGTGGCTGCTCGGCCTCGCCATGGTATTCTACGCGCTCAGCTTCCTGCAATTTACCCTGCGGGACGGCGTGGAGCTCAACGCTATAGCGGCCGACGCCCTCGCGCGCGGCGAAAGCGGCGACGAAGCGGCGCGCTTGTACAGGGAAGGCATCAAGAAGCGCATAGCGGTGATAAGTTCGCGGGTGGAAGTGGATTTCGACGCGCTGCCTATGCCCTGGGAGCGCGACTTGAGCCCCCAGGACGTGGAACGGCTCGTATTCATGCTCGAGGCCTTCTTCCTGCTAGCGGTAGGCGCGGGCGTGCACCTCGCCAATGCCTTGCGTACCCGGGGGCGCTTCGACGCGTTGGCCGAGCGCCTGCGCGCCCTGGATTCCGACCAGGTGGAACTGAGCCGCCGCGTTGAATTGCGGGTAATGGACGAGATAGGCGAGCTTGGCGAACTCGTCAACCGCATGTTGCAGCGTTTCCAGGATCTAGCGCGGCGCATAGCGCTTGCCTCAGAGGAGACGGCGGCCGCCGCTGCGTCCGTGGACGGCATGCTTGCCGAGGCGGAGCGCCGGGCCGACGAGGCTAAGCGCGACGCGGCCTACCTGCAGGATGAGCTTGAGGCGCAGGAAACAGGATCCAAGCGCCTGGCTTCCGCGGTAAACGAATTCCAGGCGGCTACCGGCTCGGTGGCCGCGGCCGCCGGGGAACAGCGCGGCTCCTCGTCTGAGAGCGCCAAGGCGGTCGAGACTATGCTCGACAGCATGCGCGAGGTGAGCGCCATGACCGCCAGGTCGGGCGAGCTCGCGGAAAGTCTGGCAAAGCAGGGTAAGGCGGGCAGCGATACCACGAGCGCGAGCGCGGCAGCCATAGCCCTGGTGGCCGATGCCGCGGACAGAGTGCTAGATACCCTCGGCGCCATAGACAAGATAGCCGCGCAGACCAATTTGCTCGCCATGAACGCGGCGATAGAAGCGGCGCACGCCGGCGCCGCGGGCTCCGGCTTCGCGGTCGTCGCCGCCGAAGTGCGGAACCTCGCCGAATCCTCGGCCAAGGGCTCCAAATCAGTGCGCGCTCTCTTCACCGACATGATGACCAAGCTGGACGAAGGCGTGCGGCTCGCCTCGGGCTCCGGGCGGGCCTTGGATGAACTCGTGCACGGCTTGGCGGAATCGGAGGCGATTTCTCGGAGCATAGACCAGGCGATGAGGAAGCAGGAACGGGAGGCTCAGGTCGTAGCCGGCTCGGCGAGCGCGGTACTCGGGGCCGCCGACGCCATATCCTCGCTGGCCAGCGCGCAGGATACCCGCGCCAGCCTTATGACCACGGCATTGAGCGGCTTGTTGTCCAGCCTCCAGGATATAGCCCAGGGTTCCAAGAGCCAAACCGAAGGCGTGCAAGCCATGGTGCAGACCTTCGGCAAGGTGCGCGCGGAGGTAGAGCGCACGAAACGCGCCGTAGACGCGCTGTCCGCGGAATTGGCGCGCTTCAAGTAGCGCTACTCGTGAAGTTCCGCCGTGAGCGACTGAACGTCCATTAGCGCCGCTATACGCTGAATAGATGAGAGAAGCATGGTCTGTTCCCATACAGCGAGCTTCTTAAAGCGCCGCGAGAAGTCTCCATGCAAAGGGCTCGGCTGCTTGTCCAGTATGGCCTTTGTTTTATCGGTGATATCTATATAGACCATGCGCTTGTCTTCACTGCCCCTTACCCGCGTCACGAAGGCTTGCTGTTCCAAACGGCTTAGAATGCTCGTGACGGTTGCTTGGCTCAGGCTTATTTTGTTCGCGAGCGCGGATACGGATAGGCGGCCTGATCGGGCGATCATGTTCAGCAGGGCTAATTGCGGCCCCGTTAATCCATAGGTCTTGAGCAGGGCTTTCGAGTTAAGCTCTATGGCTCTGCTTATTTTCCGCAAATTGCTCATAAGCTCATCGCCGAGATCAATTTCCATTTTCGTCTACTCCTTAGCTACGGGCATATTATACATAAAAAAGCATGCAACGCCTATCTTACGCGCATGACAATAATGTATCGAATGTAATCGGTTCAATATAATAATATGAAACTAGTATTAGTTAAAAGCTGATACCAGCAGTAAATAGTGGATTTCAACATGGTATAAAATAGTACAATGCAATGAATAAAGTTGACAGAACACTGTTTAATAATTAGAATGCAATTAAATAACCAATATGAGGAGTCAATCGCATGGGAAAGTTTAGCCGTATGGCTTGCATATTTATTTGCGCCGCTCTCGCATTTTCATGTTCAAAACCGGAGCCTGCGCGGAGCGGCAGCTCTTCTATCCGTATAGCGGAACAGGTGCCGAGCCTTATCACGCCCGGCGTTTGGGATGGACAGGCGTTCTCGCTCAATGCCAGTGTCTATGATTACCTTGTGGAGATCGATGCGTTGAGCGGCGAATTGAGCCCGTCTCTGGCCCTATCCTGGCAGAGCGTCGATGGCATCAATTGGACTATAAAGCTCCGGGAAGGCGTAAAATTCCATGACGGCAGCGATTTTGACGCGGATGACGTGAAGTTCACGATCGAACGGACCCAGGATAGCTCCATAGGGCACCTCAAGGCGCAGGATTTCGCCGTGGTCGCTTCGGTTGATACGCCTGATCCCTACACGGTGATACTGCGTTTGAAAGAATCGCGCCCCACCTTCATCTATCAGCTAAGCGATTACAATATGGCTATGCTTTCCTCTAGCTACGATTACGCCGCGCTCGGGGAATCCAAGCCTATGGGAACCGGCGCCTTCATGCTTAAGGCCTTAATACCCAAGGAATCCGCCCATCTCGTCCGCAATGACGCGTTCTGGCAAGAAGGGTACCCCCTTTCCGATGAGCTGCTCATCTATTTCGTGCCGGATATCGATTCCAGCGTGGCCATGCTCGAGGCGGGAAAGGTTGATATCGTCCCGCAGGTGACGCCGCTCATCAAGCAGCGCTTGGAAAACATGGATGGCTATACCGTCGTTTCGCCTTACCAGGAGCAGCGATTCATAGCCATGGCCATGGATAGAGCGCCTTTTAATGACAATCGCGTACGGCTAGCCATGAAGTACGCCATGGATCCCGCCTTTCTCGCAAAAGCATGCCAGGGAACGCTCGGCGCCGACGTGTTCTATAGCGAAACGCCTATCATGAATAAGCTCGCCGAATATAAGGAGCTGCCTGCGCGCGCCCGCGACTTAGACAAGGCAAAATCCTTGCTCGCCGAGGCGGGCTACCCCGAAGGCCTGAGTTTCGAGCTCTTCTATGCCTCCGATCATCCCTATAGTCCCGCGCTCGCCCAGGCCGTGAAAGAACTCGCGGCTCCGGCGGGCTTTTCCGTGGAACTCAAGGGCTATCCCCGCGACATATACCTTTCGCAGCACTGGATGAATGGCCCCATGCTTATTACCGGATGGGGAGGCCGCGTGGATCCCTCCGTGCTCCTCAACCTTGCCTACCATTCCAAAGGCCCGTGGAATGAATCCCACATGAACGATGCCGAGGTAGACCGCCTCATAGGCGCTATCATGGAGGAGACCGACCTAGCGCTTCGCCGCGATCACTATGGAAAATTACAGGAAGTCTTTTACGAACGTGGGACCGTTTTGAACGTGCAGGTACCGTATCTCGTGGCCATGCGTTCCGGCGTGCAGGATTATAGGCAGCCCATCACGATGCTGCCGCAGTTGAAATACGCTACCATCAAGGCCGCCCAGTGAGCATTGGCCTGAGTATGGGCCGACGGCTAGGGGGCATGGCACTGACCCTGGCCCTTATGTCCCTCCTAATCTTTCTCTTGGTGGAGCTTATGCCCGGTGACGCGGCTCAGCGCGTGCTCGGGCAGAGCGCCACGCCCGCCGCAGTAGCGGCTTTGCGCGAATCCATGGGCTTGAACGATCCGCTCTTCGCGCGCTACGGCCGATGGGCCTTGGGCATCCTGAAGGGGGACTTGGGCGAGTCCATGTATATGCGGGGCGTTCAGATAGCCAGCGTGTTTTGGCGGAAAGTAGGCAATTCGATGGCGCTGGCCGCCATGGCGTTGCTCTTCTACGTTCCTTTATCGATTATGCTCGGCGTGCTCGCGGGCATACGCGCGGGGAAGGCCAGCGACTCGATCATTTCGTTCCTGGGCTTGGCGACCATGGCCCTGCCAGAGTTCGTGTCGGGTATCATACTTATGACGATATTTTCCGTGCGCCTCAAGATCCTCCCTATAGCCAGCGTCATACCCATAGGGGAAACGCTGTGGCAAAACCTTGAGTCGCTCGTGCTACCGGCATTGTCCATCACCTTCGTCATGTTCGGCTACGTGTCGCGTATGCAGCGCTCGTCGATGATAAGCGTAATGAAATCCGACTACGTGCGCTCCGCGGTGCTCAAGGGGCTGCCCTGGCGCAGCGTTATTTTCAAGCATGCGCTGCGAAACGCGCTCCTGCCGACCATAACGATCATAGGGATGAATATGGGCTGGCTCTTCGGCGGCCTCATCGTTGTAGAGACGCTCTTTGGCTTTCCCGGGCTCGGCTCCCTTACTATGTCGGCGGTCAAGACGCTCGACGTGCCCCTTATTGAAGCCTGCGTGCTTTTCATAACATCGGTTTTCGTCATATCAACCTTCCTGACCGATATGCTCTACGGGTACCTTAACCCGCGCATACGCTTCAAAGGCGGCCAAGCGTGAAGCGCCTGGCTTTTCTGCTGAAAAAGCATCCCTTGATCGTTCCGGCGCTCTTTATCATGGTTTTTTGGCTATTTGCGGCCCTTATAGGGCCGTCCCTGCAGATTCATGGCTACTCGGCTATGGATATGGATAATCAAATGGCTGCGCCCGGAAAAGCCGGCCACATTCTGGGCACGGATGCCCTTGGCAGGGATATTTTGTCGCGCATTATTTTCGGCAGCCGATCCATACTAACCATAGCGCTCCTGACGAGCCTCTTATCTTCGATTGCCGGCATACTCATAGGCTTTAGCGCGGGATATTTCGGCGGCAAGGTGGACGCCCTGTTCCTGCGCGTCATGGATATATTGATGGCTATTCCGCCCTTGGTGCTGTCCATGGTCGTACTGGGCGTGCTCGGCGACTCGAGCATCGTGAGCCTAACCCTCATCGTGTCCATCGCCTATACGCCCGCTACCGCCCGCGTGGCGAGGGGAGCCTTGCTCTCCTGCAAAGGCAGCGAATACGTGGACGCGGCCAGGCTTCGAGGCGAATCGCATCTCTATATCATGTTCGTCGAGATACTGCCCAATACCATAGGCTCCATAATCGTGGAGATAACCGCGCGCTTCGCCTATTCCATCATGATGGTGGCCTCGTTAGGCTTCCTCGGCGTAGGTTTGCAGCCGCCCACGCCTGACTGGGGCATGATGGTCATAGAGAATAAGACTATCATTAAGGCGGCGCCTTGGGCCGTGCTCTACCCGTCGTTAGCCATAGCTTCGCTCGTTATCGCCATCTCCATATTCTCGGATTTCTTAAGCAAGGTGCTCGTGCATGACGAATAAGCCTATACTGAGCGTACGCAATCTCAGCGTGCGCTACACGACCCCAGACGGCTCGGTGATGGCATTGCGGGACGCGTCTTTCGATTTAGGGAAACGCGAATCGCTCGGCATCATAGGGGAGTCCGGCTGCGGCAAGAGCACGCTATCCTACGCCATCATGGATTACCTCGCCCCTAACGCGCGGCGCAGCGGTTCGGTTTTCTTCAAGGGAGAAGACCTGCTCCTCAAGTCAGGACGGGAAATGCAAAGCTACCGAGGCAATCGCATCGCCATGGTCTATCAGAGCCCATATTCGGCGCTCAACCCCTCCTTGACCATAGGGGATCAGCTTGATGAGGTGACGCGTACCCACTACCGGCTTCCGCGAAAGGAAGCTCGCGCCCAAAGCATAGCGGCGCTTAAGGATCTGTCGCTCGGGGACGCCGAGGGCATAGCCAGCCGCTATCCGCACCAAATAAGCGGCGGTATACAGCAGCGTGTATGCATCGCCATGGCATTACTCTGCAAGCCCGACATCATGATACTCGACGAGCCCACCACCGCCTTGGACGTGACTACCGAAGCCGTGATCCTGGACATAATCGCCGAATTGAAAACGCGCTACGATATGTCCCTTATTTACATATCCCATGATATCGGGATCGTAAACAAGGTGTCTGATCGCATTGCGGTAATGTACCGCGGAGAACTAGTGGAGATGGGGCCGCAAAAGGCCCTCTATACTAAGCCTGAGCATCCTTACACCCGCGCCTTGATAAACTGCATGCCTCGCGCGGGTATAAAGAAAGAGGACGTCGCCTTAAACACCATACCCGGCTATGTAAGCCGGCGAGGCATCGAGGACGAGGGCTGTCCTTTCGCCCCGCGCTGCGAGAAACGCAACGCGGATTGCGAAGCGCTCTACGGGATGGCAGAACGCGGCCCTGCCCATTATGCGGCCTGCGATAGGGCGTACGCCCCCGACCTGCCCGAGCGCGAACGGGATCGCCGCAAAGGCGCAGAGGCGCTTCTGCCGAAGAGCGCAGCCTCGAATGGGGACGGCGGGCTATTGCCTATCGGGAATACAGGCGCCTTGGCAGGGCAGCCTGAAAACAAAGAGCTTGAAAGCTTGCCTCTCTTGTCCGTAGAGCGGCTTTTTAAGCGCTATAGGGGACAGAAATCCGTAGTACGCGCTTTGGACGGCGTCGATTTAAGTATAGGAAAAAACGATGTGCTGGGAGTAGTAGGCGAATCCGGCTGCGGTAAGAGCACCTTGGGCCTGATCATAAGCGGCCTCTTGAGCCCCAGCGAAGGATGCGTGCGCTTCGATGGCCTCGATATCTCCATGCCTTGGCATAAGAGGGACAGGGCCACGCTACGCGGCATACAGCTCATATTCCAGAACCCTGGCCGCAGCTTAAATCCGTCCTACACGGTAGAAAGCATTTTGGATAGGCCAATAAAGAAGTTATTGGGCATTCGAAGCAAGGCCGAGCGGCGCGCGCGTATCATCGCCCTATTAAGCAGCGTCAATCTCGGGGAGGAATACCTCGCGCGCAAATCCTCGAGCCTGAGCGGCGGCGAAAAGCAGCGCGTGGCCGTGGCGCGCGCCTTCATATCGTCGCCCCGCCTCATCGTATGCGATGAACCCACGTCCGCCCTCGACGTATCGGTGCAGGCGTCGGTATTGAATCTCTTATACGATTTGCAGCAGAACTCGGGCTCCTCGTACCTTTTCATATCGCATGACCTTAATGTCGTGAATTTTATCAGCGATAATATCGTCGTCATGTACCTCGGGCGCGTGTGCGAATATGGCAAGCGGGATGAGGTCGTTACGCCGCCGTATCATCCTTATACCGAAGCGCTCCTATCGTCGGTTCCGGACGTAGACCCCGAGCGCAAGCGTAAGCCTATACGCCTCGAGGGGTCGCCGCCAAACCCGACGGAGAAGATACGCGGTTGCCCCTTTTCCGGCCGTTGCCATAAACGTATCGAGGGGCTATGCGAGAATACTCCGCCGCCTATGCGAAGGTTCTCGGAGGACCACTACATATTTTGCCATCTGGAGCTAGACAGGCTCTATGGAGAGGCGCGCATGTAGCGGCATAGTCCGCTCGTGATCAAGGCCTGGACAGCTCCGGCAGATCGGCCCAGTATTTTTTAGGCATGTGGTTGGCTTGAAGCTTCGGGTTAGCGCGTTCAGCTATGGCCACGCTGTCGAAGTAGCGCGTCCAGGCCTTCCTCAGTTCGGCCTCCTGTTCGGAATACAGCGCGCCGATTCCGCTCTCCGCCGCCGCGGGCGAGGAGAGCTCGAATCCGTCCGCCAGGGTCCATCCTCCATGTTTCTCATGGAGGATGGCCTTAGCCCGCCCGCGGTCATGGATGACCCAGCGCATGCCGGGGAAGCGAGCGCTAAAGTGATCGCCCAGCAAGTGCAGGAGCTCGCAATCGGGAGCTATGCCGGCGTACCAGGAACCGTCGCTCAGTTCCGAAAAGCGTACCAGGCCTTTCATAAGGTGGGCTTCCGCGCGGGTGCGCGCCGCCGCTTTCTCCACGAGCAGCATGGAAGGGTCGCTTAGCTCGTCGAGGACCGACCCGCCTTCTCTCCGCAATCGGGCTAGCGCCCTGGCGACGGCCTCGTCGGCGCCTTCAAGGTCGGAAGAGAAGGCGTCGAGCGCCTTGAGCATGGCTTCCTCTCCCGCGCGCCGGGCAAAGCGCGACCAGAGCGCGGCGGCGCGAGCGTCGTCCCGGCTTACCGGACGGCGCTCCTCGAAGAGCCCCGGCAAAGCCCTGGCAGAGCGCAGGGGCGGAAGGCTGCCGCTTATGGCCTCTTCGTTGAGCGCCTCGGCGACGGCGCAGAGAAAGCCCGGGAAGCTTCCGTCATGTATCAGCGCGATGCCCTGGACCCGCATGGCTAGAAGCTAAACTCCCGCTGCAAGGGCATGAGCGCGCCTCGCGCCCCGTCGCCCAAGAGCGCCCTGAGCCCGGCCGGATTATCTATAGACGGCGCGCGTACGGAAGCGCCCCGTGCCGCGGTGTCAAAGGCGGGCACGCCCGAGCAGCAGAGAAACCAGCGCGCGCGCTTCATGACTACGCCTATGCGCCCGAGGCTTTCCGCGCTGAGAGGCGCTTGGCGCCGGGCGCGTACGATGCGCATGGCGCTTTTGGGCCCTATGCCGGGCACCCGAAGGAGTTCGAGGTATTCCGCCTTATTCACGTCTATGGGAAAGCGCTGCAAGTTGCGAAGAGCCCAGGCGCATTTGGGGTCAAGCTCGGCATCAAGATCGGGGGCTCCCCCATCGAGCAATTCCGAGGCGGCGAAGCCGTAGAAGCGGAAGAGCCAGTCCGCCTGGTACAAGCGGTGTTCGCGCAGGAGGGGAGGCCCCGCGAGGGCGGGTACCCGCGGATCGGCGCCCGTGGGCACGTAGGCTGAATAGTACACGCGCCGCACGTCGTAGGCCAGGTAGAGGTTTTCGGCCAATACGAGTATATCCCTATCCGATTCCGGGCTCGCGCCTATGACCATTTGCGTAGTCTGGCCGGCTGGAAGGAGGGCGCTCTCCGGATTGCGCGGGCGAAGCTTCCGGGCCTGCATGACCGTGGGAAGGCTCGCCGGCCGCGCGGCGTTCGCATCGAGCGCGCCGGATTGGTATAGAGAGCGTTCTTCGCCCACGGCCGCGCCG
>JBGSKZ010000096.1:0-3469 GCA_041741035.1 Treponematales bacterium | reverse complement strand
TGCGGGCGGGGCCGGCCAGGAGCTTGGAGGCGGCTACGCGCTCGTCCTTCATCGCCGACAGGCAGCGGGAGTACACCGCCTCGCCTATGAGGGTGACGGGCACGCCGAGCTCCAGGGAGCTAATGCCCGTCCATTTGCCTGTGCCCTTCTGGCCCGCGCTGTCGAGTATCTTCTCCACGAGGGCGGAGCCGTCCTCGTCCTTGAACGCGAGTATGTCGCGGGTTATCTCGATAAGGTAGCTGTCCAGCTCGCCCTCGTTCCACTGGGCGAATACCTCGTGCATTTCCATGGCGCTCATGCCCAGGCCCATCTTCATGACGTGGTAGGCTTCGCAGATGAGCTGCATATCGCCGTACTCTATGCCGTTGTGCACCATCTTCACGTAGTGGCCCGCGCCCTGGTCGCCCACCCACTCGCAGCAGGCCTCGCCGCCGTCGGTCTTGGCCGCTATGGCTTGGAAGATTTCCTTTACCTGGGGCCAGGCCTCGGGATTGCCTCCGGGCATGATGGACGGTCCCCTGCGCGCGCCTTCCTCGCCGCCCGACACGCCGGTGCCCACGAAGAGTATGCCCTTGTCCTTCAGGTACTTGGTCCTGCGGGTGGAGTCCGGATAGTGGGAATTGCCGCCGTCTATGATGATGTCGCCGGGCTCGAGGAAGGGCAGCACCAGCTCGATGAACTGGTCAACCACCTCGCCGGCCTTTACCATAAGCATGAGCTTGCGCGGCCGAGATAGCAGGGCCACGAACTCCTCTATGGTATGGGCGCCGTAAATGGTGTCGCGGCCCTTGGCCGCGTCGGAAAGGAATTCGTCCACCTTGGATACGGTGCGGTTATAAACGGCTACCGCGTAGCCATGGTCGTTCATGTTCAGTACCAGGTTCTGGCCCATGACCGCGAGGCCTATGAGGCCAATGTCGGCTTTCTTATCCATGTTCGCGCTCCTTGTAGTCTTCGTCAGTCGACGAAGCGGTCGCGGTGGGCCCAAAGGCCTACCGCGGGGTTCGATATATAGAAGATTTCCTCGCCGTCGGGGAGGGTGTTGTAGCCCTCGCGCAGGGTGGCAGGATCATAGCGCTTGAGCTCGGCGGCGAGCTCGGCGTAGCCGAAGCCCACGCCCTCGGTCTCCTCGCGGCTTAAATGCCCCGGCGCGTACGTTATAGAGAAGCGGCCTTCCGACGAGCCGTGTATGAGGTGGGCTGCCGCCGATAGGTTGCCGGCCAGCTCCGGCTCGGACTCAACGAGGCGTATGATCTTGTCGGTGCCGCTATAGCCGTATTTGCGTATGAGGCGGTCTATTTCGCGGTCCTCGCCGAATTCCTTCACGCCGGGGGCAAGCACCAGGAGTTCGCCGCCGTCGGCTATAGCCATGCGCGTGCGGTACACGCTCTTGTTGCCCAGCCAGGTGCTGCGGAATTCCTTGGGATCGAGGTATACGACTACCTTGGCAAGCGGCTTCTCGAGCATGGTGAAGTTCACCTTGAGCGATAGCTCGGCGGCCTTAAGGAAGCACTGCTCGTCGTCGCCCATGTAGAGGCCCTTAACCGCCAGGCTGCCGTCGGGCTGCCTGGCCACCACAGTATGCGCGTACACGATGGGCAGGGCCTTGGCGAAGTGCTCCTGGGCGTAGTTGAGCACGAGGCGCACGGGGTTGATGGCCCTGCCCATGATGCGCTCCATGCCGTACACCGCTCCCAGGTAATGGCTCTTGTTAATGCCTTCGCTGCCGCCCGCCCCTATGAAAATGTTCTTATTGTAATTGGCCATGCCTATGACCTCGTGGGGCACCACCTGCCCCAGTGAGAGTATAAGGTCATGGCCTCCCTCAACCAGGAGCCTGTTCGCCTGCGCGGGCCAGGAAAAGGATAGCTTGCCCTCGGATAGCTCTTTGATGTACGAGGCGGGCACTTCGCCCAGGGTGAGCACGTCGCTCCGCCACTTGTGCACGCGGAAAAGAGCGGGCTCTACGCCCGGGAACATCTCCTCTATCTCGGCCGGGCTCATGGGCGTATGCGTGCCCAGGGTGGGCATGATATCGGTCAGGGCTTTGCCGTAATAATCGTAGGCAAAGCGGGTAAGGCTGCCCGCGCGGCTGTGCGCGCGGGTTATGTCCGGCGGCAGCGCCAGTACCTTTTTAGGCGCGCCCTTGGCCTTCTCTATGGCCTTAAGGCCTTCAAGGAAGGCGTCCTTCAGCTGGTCGGGGCTGAATACCGTATCCGGCGAACCCTTGGCGTAATATAGCATGTCATAGCCTCCAGGGCGGCAGTTCGGGCAGGTAGGCGTTAAATTCCTCTATAAGCGCGCTTTCGTACGCACCGGCGTAGCTGCCCGCGAAGAAGCGGCCGAGCGCTTCCTCGTGGAAGCGGCGCCAGGAAGCCTCTTCGTGGCCGGGGTTTATGGGGTAGTAGAGCACGCCGTTTTTCTTGGCGGCCTCCAGGTCTCCCGGGGCGTCGCCTACCATAAGGATTTTGTTGTCGGGGTACTTGCCCTTGGCGGCGAAGGCTATGTGCTCGGTCTTGGTGCCCATTTCCTGCGCGGCTATCAGCCGTATGTGACGGTCTATGCCGTGTTCCTCCCACTCGCGGCTTAAGGCCTCAAGCGGCGTCTGGGATACGACGATGACGTCGGCCTTGCCCTGCATGTCCAGAAGGGACTCGCGCACGAGCGGGAAGGGCGGCACGTTCCTCACTATCTTGCCCACGCTTTCGTTCACCGCCAGAGACCATTCATAGGCCAAAGCCAGGTCGGCGTCTTTGCCGCGCTCCAGTTCCGCCTTGAGCGCGGGGTTCCCCAGCTTGGTTTCGCGCTTCATCCAGTCGCGCAGGCCGTTCAGCGGGGGCACGCTCACGCCGCGGGCCTTGGTTTCCGGCCGCTCGCGCAGCAGGTCCAGGGCTCGTATGACGGCGGGAAAGCGGTTGCAGCCGCGGGTCTTGGAATAGAGGTTCACGAATTCCCAGGCCTCGCGAGCGTACTTGGATAGCGCCTGCAGGCCGAAGGTGTTAATGAAGTTGGGACAGAAGCACTCTTTGTGCTTGATCTCCATCGTATCGAAGACGCAGCCGTCGGAATCTATGCCTATGAAGAACTCGCGGGTGGGCTCTAGATCCTTGAGGACCTGGGCCGGGTCGGCCGGTTTTGCGTTCATGAAGCTTGCCTTTCCTTTCGAAAAATAATCGCCTACGAAATCAATTACCATAAAAACGGCGTGCCGTCAAGCTGAGCCGCTCCGACTCGGCGGGAAAAAGCCTTCATTGACAAGAATACGCCTTCGATATATTCTGCGAAGCGAAAGGTAACGAAACATGATTCATCTGCCCAGGCATGCGGATATACTCAAGATACTAAGCCTCTTGCGCACGGTGTCGGTGAGCGATTTCGCCGCGCGCCTCGACGTTTCAGAGGTAACCATACGCAAGGACCTGGCCCTGCTCGAGGAAATGGGTTGCCTCATACGCACGCGGGGCGGCGC
>JBGSKZ010000095.1:0-11676 GCA_041741035.1 Treponematales bacterium | reverse complement strand
TGGGACCGGGCTCGGTCCTGGACGAGGGCCGGGACGAGGGCCGGGAGCTCGCTTGCTGGCTGTATAATGGAGGCACCGAATGAGCGATACGGCGCTGCTGAGCGGGCGCGGGTTGCGCAAGAGCTTCCCCGTGCGAAGGGGCGTGCTCATGCTGGTACGCGGCCAATTGAAGGCCCTGCACAGCTTTGACTTCGATATACGCGCGGGAGAAACCCTGGGCGTGGTGGGCGAATCGGGCTGCGGCAAGACTACCCTAGGCCGCATACTGGCGCGCATACACGAGGGCGAAGGCTCTCTTGAGTACACTGGCCGCGATGGGCAGCGTTACGATGTCCTTGGCAGGCTGGACCCTAAGCGGGAACTCGCGTTCAGGCGCGACGTGCAGATGGTGTTCCAGGACCCCTATTCGTCCCTCGACCCCCGCATGACCGTGGAAAAAATACTCCTTGAGCCGCTCGAGGCCCATGGCATGGCAAAGGATAGGGCAGCCGCCAAAGCCTATCTCTGCGAGCTGCTAGCGCGGGTCGGTCTCCACGCCGACGCCCTGGAGCGCTACCCCCATGAATTCTCGGGCGGCCAGCGGCAGCGCATAGCCGTGGCGCGCGCCTTGGCCCTTAAGCCCAGGCTCATCGTATGCGACGAGCCTACGAGCGCGCTCGACGTTTCCGTGCAGAGCCAGGTCATAAACCTGCTCAAGGAGATACAGGAGCGCGAAGGGCTGGCCTACATCTTTATCTCCCACAACCTGGATCTGGTGCGCTATGTATCCGACAGGATCTACGTGATGTATCTGGGCCGGGTCGTGGAGGCAGGCGAGTCGGAACTGCTCTTCGGTGACCCCGCGCATCCTTATACCCAGGCCCTTCTCAGCTCCATACCGAACTGGGATCCTGAGGCGCGGAGCCTGCTTAACGCGGAACTGCGCGGCGAGGCGCCGAGCCCGCTCTGGGATCCCCCGGGCTGCCCCTTTGAGCCGCGCTGCCCCAAGGCGGCCGAGCGCTGCGGACGGGAAGCTCCAAAGCAGCGCGATGTGCGCGGCAGGCTGGTCGCCTGCCATTTTGCCTGAATTAGGTCCGCGAAGCTTGTGTCCGGGCTGTCATCCGCGCCATAGAGAGTAGTATGCTTCCGCTTGCGCATACCACTGAATGTAGTATATGCATGGAGCAACAAGCTTCGGGGAACTAAGTAAGGAGCGCATAACGATGAGACTCATCATACGCAAAGACTACGACGCGGTATCGGATTGGGCTGCAAATTACGTGGCCAGGCGCATCCTTGGCGCCGGGGCCGGTAGGGCCTTCACGCTGGGCCTGCCCACGGGCTCGAGTCCCCTTGGGATGTACAGCCGCCTCGTGGCCCTGCACAAGGCGGGCAAGCTGAGCTTTTCTGGGGTGAGTACCTTTAATATGGACGAATACGTAGGCCTGCCCGAGGACCATCCGCAAAGTTACCACAGCTTCATGCGCGAGCGGCTCTTTTCCCATGTGGATATTAGGCCTGAGAATATCCATATACCCGACGGCAACGCGCCTGATCCCGTGCTCGCCTGCGAAAAATACGAGCGGGCTATCGAGGCCGCCGGCGGCATAGACCTCTTCGTGGGCGGCGTGGGCTCCGACGGCCATATAGCGTTCAATGAGCCAGGCTCATCGCTTAACTCGCGCACCCGCGTTAAGACCCTTACCATGGATACCAAGCTCGCCAATTCTCGCTTTTTCGGGGGCGACCCCGCGGCGGTACCCCCCACGGCCCTTACCGTGGGCGTCGGCACCATTATGGCGGCGCGCGAGGTGCTTATTATCGTAAGCGGCCGCAATAAGGCCCGCGCGCTGCGGCATGCCATAGAAGAGGGCGTGAACCACCTGTGGACCTTCTCCTGCCTGCAGCTGCATCCCCGGGGCCTGGTCGTATGCGACGAGGACGCCACCGAGGAACTCCGCGTGGGCACCGTGCGCTACTTTAACGAGATAGAAGCTCCGAATTTCAACAACGCTATCTAGCGGCGCTCGGGCTTAGCCCCGACTAAAAGGAGCATCTATGCATATACGCGACTACGAAATAAGCGACCTGCCCTATCTCTACGATATATGCCTGCGCACCGGCGACAGCGGGAAAGACGCTACGGCGCTGTATACGGATCCTTTTCTCGTGGGACAGTACTATGCGGCTCCCTACGCCCACTGCGACCCGCGCGCCGTGCTGATTCTGGAGGGTGAGCTTGAAGGCGCTAAGCGCCCTTTGGGCTATATCCTGGGCACCGCCGACACGGCCGCCTATAACGCCTGGTTCGACCGCGCGTGGCGGCCGGGAGCAGCCGCCCTCTACCGCGAGGGGCCGCAAAAGTCGGCCCTGGAAACGAGCCTGCGCGCGCTGTTTTCTTCGCCCTTGGCCCTCCCGGCCTTTTATGCCGAATATCCGGGCCATATCCATATAGACCTTCTTCCCGAGGCGCAGGGCGCAGGCTGGGGGCGTAAGCTCATGGACGCCTTAAGCGAGCGCCTGCGCTCCTTAGGCTGTCCCGGCTTTCACCTGGGCGTGGGCAAGGGCAACCTGGGCGGCACGGCCTTTTACCGCCGTTACGGCATGACCGAGCTCGGCGCTCCGGAATGGGGCTTTTACTTCGGCAAGAAGCTCGTATAGTACCCCGAAGCTTATGTTTTTAAGCGCAGGGACGCTTGATATTGCCTTATGCCGGCTTGAACTACGCTAGCTAATGCGGTACTCCGCACAGAGACACAAGCTTCGTGGAACTAATCAAGCTTCGGGGAACTAATATTTAATTATAGGAATCCCACAGATTCATGCAGCGCAGCTCGGCCAAAAAGGCCTCGGCGCTTAGCGGCGCTACTCCCTTGAGCGGGCGATATTCTATACGCTTGGTTTCGCCGGGCAGGAGCAGGAAGCCCTCGTCGCTGAAGCTCCCTGCGGGGGCGGGCAGGGCCGGGGCCAGCCAGAACGCGGGGGCTTCGCAGCGCAGGCTCAGGGCGAAGCGCCCGTCGCCTAGAGCTTCAGCTTCATAGCTGATCTTCGGGTTTAGAGGCTCGCAGCGCTTGGGCTCCGTTAGGAATAGCCAGGCGCGGCTGGGCTGATCGGCGCCGGACCCTTGCAGGTCCGCCACGGCGAAACAGTTCTCTGGAAGGGCCGGAAGCCCCGCTAGGGGCAGCGCCCAGGTTTCAAGCGCCGCTGGCATGCTTAGCTCGAACTCCTTCGATTCATCCATGAGCGTGGCGCCGCCAAAGTCCATAATACGCAAGCGTATCGAACCCTTCCACGCGCCAGGGCCGTCATTGGACGCGCCGACATGCAGGCTGCCGTCTTTTACGAATAAATAAGGCGCGGCGCTCTCATAGAAGCGCTTGGCGTCATGGTGTAGAAGCTTCCAGCGGCCACCGTACTCGAGGCTGGACCAGCTGGCGCAGGGCCATACGTCGTTAAGCTGCCAGTAGAGCGTGCCCATGCAGCGCGGCATGGTGCTGCGCCAATAATCCACCGCCGTGCGTATGGCCATGGCCTGCTGCACCTGAGAAAGGTAGAGCGTCTCCTCAAAGCCCTTGGGCATGCGGAAATAGCGCAGCATGGTGGTCATGATAAGCTCGTTGCCGCGCGGGTGGCGCTGGTGGTGCTCGAATACCGGGCTCGTCACGTTGCGCTGGCCGGGCTCGGCGAAGGCCGCCACGCTATGGGCCGAGGGCAGGGACTGAAAACCGAACTCCGAGCAGAGCCGCGGACGCACGTCTAAATAGGCGTTGAAGCTCTTGCCTTCGTGCCACACCGACCAGTAGTGCATATCGCCGGCGTTGTCGGCGTGCCAGTTGTCCGAATAGTCTCCGGGGCCCGCCGCGGGAGAGCTCGGCCACCAGGGGCGGTCCGGGTCCAGGCGCCTGACGAGCCGGCCGAGCACGCCTTCGTTGAGGCGGTCGTAATCCACCACGTAGCGCGAGGGCTGGGCCCTCGATTCCTCGAACCAGCTTATGGCGCCTAAGTCCTCGTTGTTGCCGCACCAGAGTATGATGCAGGGGTGGTCCTTGAGGCGCAGTATCTGGCTCTCCGCCTCGCGTTCCGCGTTTTTAAGGAATTCGGGCAGGGCAGGATAGGTTGCGCAGGAAAACATGAAGTCCTGCCATACGAGGACGCCCGTAGCGTCGCAGTAATCGTAGAAGGAGTCGCTCTCGTAGCGGCCGCCGCCCCATACGCGCAGGCAGTTCATATTGGCTTCCAGGGCCGCGTCTATGAGGCCCCGCTCCACGCCTTTGCTCCAGCGGGAGGGCAGGGCGTCCTGGGGTATCCAGTTGGCTCCCTTAAGGAAGACGCGCCTGCCGTTTATCTCGAAGGCCATGGAGCGGCCCTGCTCGTCGGCCTCGTTTATGAGGCGCAGGCTGCGGAAACCCAGGCGCTTGGCCAGGGTGGCGGAGCCGCCGCGGGCGTCGGAGGCGCTCAGCCTAAGCTCATAGAGCTTTTGCCCGCCGTGACCCGCCGGCCACCAGAGCTCGGGCTTGGCTACGGGCAGCTCTATGATGTGGTTGGACAGGCCCGCGGGAGCCTCGACCTTAAGCTCGGCGCGTACGCTTGCTAGCTCGGCCACTAAGCTCACGCGTTCGGCCTTCGCCATGTCCAGCTCGATGGAGCAGGCCACGAGCCACTCGTCGCCCTGGTTCCGCATGCTCGTATGCGCCCGTACTATGCGCGGGCCGCTCGATGCTATGAGGCGCAGCCCGTCATAGAGGCCGCCGGTCATCAGGCAGGGGCCCCAGTCCCAGCCGGCCATGCATTGCGCCTTACGTATAAGGTTGCGGTGGGGCGAGCACACGGGGTAGGTGGAAGCGGGCACGGGGTAGGGCAGCTCGGCGGCGGCTGCGAGGGCGGCCTTCTCAGGCGATCGTATCGTTATGGACAGGGTATTCGGGCCGGCCTTGGCAAAGGCCCGTATATCGGCGGAAAAGGGCGCGAACATATTGTCGCTCTTTCCTATAACGCCGCCGTTGAGGCGCAGCTCGGCCAGGGTATCGATCATATCCAATTCCAGGACTAGGCTCTCCGCGCCCGCGAGCTCCGGGCTCAATTCGAAGTCCCTCTCCAGGAGCCAGTCCTCGCGGCCTATCCATTGGGCGTCCAGTTCGGCTATGCCGCGATAGGGGTCGGAAAGCTCGCCGGAGGCTATGAGCGCGCTGGCTATATCGCCCGGCAAGGCGCAGGGCCGCTGGCTGCCGTCCGCTATCCGTATGAGCTTCCAAGTGCCTGACAAGTCGAGCGTAGCCATGCTGCCTCCGAAAAATCGTCTTTTTTGAGGTTGACGAGTGGAATAAGTCATGGTATACCACAGTTGGTTGAATAAATCAACCAACAAACGTTAGTAAGGAGGTGCGCGTGTTTAGAAAAGACGGCGATACGAAGCTCAGCAGCGCCGCGCGCATACTCCGGAGTATTTGGAAGCACCCCAAGAGCAGCAGGGTAGCCATAGCCGAGCGCCTGAACCTGGATAAGTCCACCGTGACCAACCAGGTAAACGCCCTCCTTGAGCTGGGCATCATAGAAGAGATAGAGGAAGGCGAGTCCTCCAGCCGCGGCGGGCGCAAGCCTATATACCTGGGCATACGCAAGTCCTACGGCCGCATACTCGGCATAGAAATCCAATCCCGGGCCTACGTGGCGGTGGAAGTGGACCTGGCCGGCAATATACTTTCGGAGCGCCGCGGCAAGGCCCTGACCACGCCCGATAGCATAATCGATATCGTGTCGGCCATCGTGGCGGAGAGCGCCGCCATCACCGGCGGCACGGTCGGGCCGCTCCTGGGCGTTGGCGTGGGCACGGGCGGCCTCATAGACCAGAAGAGGAACCGCATACGCTACTCGGTGCCCCTCGATATTTACGAGCCGGTGGAGCTGGCGGACGCCTTCGCGGCGCGCATACCCTATCCCTGCTTCATAGAAAACGACGCCAACTGCTGCGCGTGGGGCGAATTGGCCTTCGCGCGTAGCGACGATCCGCGCAATTTCCTCTTCGCGCTCGTGGAATACCGCAAGGATAACGAGGCTCTGAGCGAGTACGGCGGCATAGGCGTGGGCTTCGGCATAGTGCTCGGCGGCAAGGTGTACCCCGGTTCGCACGGCAACGCCGGCGAGTTCAGGAGCGCTTTCTGCGACGGCCGGGGCGAGGTGCAGTTCTCCCAGGGCAAGGAGGAGCTTTCCCGCCTGTCCCAGGACCCGGCCATACTGGAAAGGGTAGCAGAGGAGCTTGCCCGCAACATGGCCCTGCTCATCAATACCATGGATTTCGAGAGCGTATACGTAGGCGGCGATATAGAGGAGTTCGGCATAGACTTCCCCTCCATATTGCGCCGCCGCCTGGAAGAGAATTGGATGTATCCCTTCCCCAAGAATATCGCCATACGATATTCGAGCCTCGGCGGCAAGGCCGTGGCCTACGGGGCGGCGGGACTGTTGCTCGACAAGCTTGCCAGCGAGAGCCTTTTGCCCGGTCTCTAGGGACGAGGCTCTCCTGCCTTACTGTGGTTTCAATGACCGCGCGTAGCGCGGGCTTAGATAGTGCGAGGAGGTTTCTGCATGAAACGTTTCATTCTTGTGTTGATGGTACTGGCCCTGTTAGTACCGGCTTTCGCTACCGGTCAGAAGGAAGCCGCTCCCGGCCAGGTCGTCGTAAAGACCATGGCCTACGGCGACAATTCCAATCCCGAAGGCGTAAACTGGGTACGCATCGTGGCAGCGTTCGAAGCCGCTAACCCCGGCATCAAGATCGACTACGAGCTGCTCTACGACGAGGCCTACCACCAGAAAGTAGCCGCGCGCCTGGCTTCCGGCGACGTGCCCCACCTGGCCTACATGGGCGCCGACGCCCGCTGGGGAGCTCCCTGGAAAGAAGCCGGCCAGCAGTTCGATCACCGTCCCTACATCGACGGCAAGGTCTTCGACCTTAATCTCATCCCCCCCATGGGCCCGAAGAACGAGATATTCGTGCTGCCCCTGGGCACCAGCAACATCACCACCGTGCTCTACATGAACGAGGCGCTGGTCAAGTCGCTCGGCTTCTCCGAGCCCAAGACCTATGAAGACCTCGTGGCCATGGTACCCAAGGCCAAGGCTGCCGGGCTTGAAGTCGTGTCCATAGACGGCGCCGACGGCTGGGCCTGGGGCTCCTGCTACATGTCCGCCATAATCGCCAGGCTCTCCGGGGACGCCAACTGGGTGTCCAAGGCCGTAGCCGGCCAGTACAAATTTACCGACCAGGTATTCGTGGACTCCCTGGCCATGATCACCCGCATGATCAAAGACGGCGTCATAGCCGATAAATCAGTGCTCGTGGATTACGGCGCCAACCTCTCCACCTTCAGCAACAAGAAGGCTCTCTTCGTGGTACAGGGCCAGTGGGCCGCCGGCAGCATAGACCCCGCCGTAGCCGATACCACCAAGATGCTCGCCTGGCCCAAGCTCCCCGGCGAGAAGCCCGCCATGGCCGGCTCCGTAGCCGCCGCCATACAGGTAGGCTATGGCCTTACCAAGGCCGGAGCCGCCGACGCCAAGGTGCGCGACGCCGCCCTCAAGTTCATGATGTACTTCTACAGCGTGGAAGAGACCACCCTTCGCCTCCGCGAAGGCGCCATCGTAGCCCCCATACTGAAGAACTACCAGGTTCCCGCTGACCTTCCCCTCATCGTTAAGCAGAAGGTAAGCCTGGCGCAGACCGCCAAGAACACCGACGTTATCGACGCCTTCTTAGGCGGCGCCGCTAACGACGCCCTGAACGCCGGCATGCAGAAGATCGTTACCGGAGCGGCCACCCCCGCCCAGGTAGCGGCCGAAGTCGAGAAGCTCCTCCGCAAGTAAGCGGCAGAGCTTTTCTTGTCCGAATGAATTAGACTGGACGGAGAGCCCGTATGGGCTCTCCGTCCAGCCGCCGCGGCCCGGGGACGACCCTGCTTACGCGCCCCCGCGTTAAACGGCGCCTGCAACGCCCATACGCTTATTACCTACTTAGGAGCTTGGCATGAGAGGTCGCAACGGCAGGAATTTGCCGGTCTATATGGGAATGGTCCTTCCCGCGCTAGCCATCTTTCTCTTCATCGTGGCATATCCCATCGTCTACTCCTTCTGGCTGAGCCTTACCGACTTTAACCCCAACCGCGGCGGTAACTGGAACTTCGTGGGCATAGCCCAGTACGCCAAGATGTTCCAAGACCCCAATTTCTGGCACGCCCTTAAGAATAACCTCATCGTCGTAGGCGTGTCGGTATTCGGGCAGATACCGCTGGGCTTCGGCCTTGCCTACATTTTGTTCCGCAAGCACGTGCGCGCGTCGGGCTTCTTTCAGTCCATGCTCTTCCTGCCCCACTTCCTGTCCACCATAGTCATAGGCATATTGTGGAAACGCATGTTTCAGGCCGATGGCCCCGTATCCACCCTGCTGCAATACCTGAGCGGCGATCCCAGCGCCCAGTTCGAGCTTATGCTCCGCGCGGAAACGGTCATGTACCCCATAGGCTTCGCCCTTATCTGGATATACACCGGCCTCTACATGGTTATCTTCCTAGCCAACCTGCAAAAGCTGGACAAGGAGATGCTCGAGGCGGCCCAGATAGACGGGGCCAGCGAGTTTCAGATTTTCATGCGCGTCGTCGTGCCGGCCCTCTCGGGCACCATATTGGTGTCCAGCATACTGGCCATAGCCGGTTCGCTGCGCGGCTTCGACCTTATCTACTCCATAACGACCCAGGGCCTGCAGCGCAACAACGCCATGGTCCTTCCCATATTCATGTATCAGACCGCGTTCCAGGATTTCAATAACGACTCCCGCTTCGCCTACGGCGCGGCCATATCGAACGCGATTATCCTTATAAGCGTGACGCTCATAATCATCAGCAATATTATTGGCAAGAGGCTCAAGGCCGGGGAGGATAACTAAATGAAGGCAAACCTCGCCGCGGCCGCGCGGCTTAAAAAGCTACCCGGGTCGATAGCCTCCTATACCATATTCATAGCCTGGACCCTGATTACCCTGGTGCCCCTGCTCTGGATGGGCTACTCCTCCTTCAAGTCGAATGAGGAGCTTACGCTGGATATATACGCGCTTCCCAAGGCGCTCTTCGATAACCGGAACGACGAGTACGTCGTCATACCCAAGTCCCTGAACGTTATCCTCGACTACGATCCCAAGCTGGATACGCGGGAGCGCCTGATCATCGAGTCCACCACCATAGCGCCTACCCGCCGCATGATGGTGCATTTCCTGGTCAAGGAAGAGTTGCCGGCGGATGTGGCCGCCCTGCAGCCGGGCGACAAGCTTTTGGTATCCCAGTTGCCGCGCGCCATGCAGCGCGAGATAAACCGCAAGACGATTTGGTTCAACTATAACTCCGCCTGGACGCGGGGCAATCTTGGCGCAAAGTTCCTCAATAGCATACTCTACGCCGGCGTATCCACGACGCTCATCGTGCTCTTGGGCCTTATGATGGGTTTCGCGCTGGGCAAGATGGGCTATAAGAAGATTTCGCTCATACTGGCCGGGCTCATAGGCTTCGGCTACCTCATAAGCAATAACTCGGTGATCATACCCCTGTTCCTGCTCCTGTCCAAGCTTAAGCTCACGGACACGCACTTGGGCATGATACTCGTGTATACGGCCTTTGGCCTGCCTCTTTCGGTCATGCTTTCGGCCCAGTTCATACGGGGGCTGCCCGACAGCCTCATCGAGTCCGCTTTCATGGACGGCGCAGGCTACTTCCGCATGTTCTTCAGCATCATCATGCCCATGTCGGTACCGGTATTAACGACGGTGGCCATCATAAGCGCCCTGGGCATATGGAACGAGTTCCTCCTCGTGCTCGTGCTGGCTACCTCGGAGTTTACCAAGTCGCTGCCGGTGGGCGTGTTCTCCTTCTCGAGCCTGCAAAGCACGCAGCTCGGCTGGCAGCTGGCCGCCCTGGTCATAGCCGTCCTGCCGGTCATGCTCGTGTACTTCATATTCAACAAGCGGCTGACCCAGGGAGTCGTGGCAGGCGCGGTAAAGGGCTAATCATGGAACAGCGAAGATCTACTCTCGGCCCCGGCTTCCTGTGGGGCGTATCCACGGCCAGCTATCAGATAGAAGGCTCGACCACGGCAGACGGCAGGGGCAAATCCATATGGGACAGCTTCTGCGAGGAGCCCGGCCGGGTAAAGAACGGCGATTCGGGCGAATTCGCCTGCGACTCGTATAGGCGCTGGCCTGAGGATATCGAGCTCCTGCGCGAGCTCGGCGTGGGAGCCTACCGCTTCTCCATAGCCTGGCCGCGCGTCCAGCCGGAGGGCAGGGGCAAGCCCAACCAGGCCGGCCTCGATTATTACAAGCGGCTCGCCGACGCCGTGAGGGCGGCGGGCATTGAGCCCTGGGCAGCGCTCTACCATTGGGACCTGCCGCAGACGCTGGAGGACTCAGGCGGCTGGCCCGCGCGCGATACGGCCCTGCGCTTCGCCGAGTACGCTGGCCTCTGCTTCGACGCGCTTGGCGGCTCTATACGCAACTGGGCCACCTTCAACGAGCCCTGGTGCTCGGCTTTTTTAGGCTATGCCAGCGGCGAGCACGCGCCGGGCAAGCGGGAGCGGGCCAAGGCCTATGCAGCCACGCACCACCTCCTCTTGGCCCACGGGCTTGCCCTGCGCTCGTTCAGGGAAAGCGGCGCCAAGGGCTCCATAGGCATAGTCATTAATCCGGCCAAGCCGCGGCCTGCCACGGCCCGGGCCGAGGACCAGGCCGCTTCAGAGCGGGCTTCCGTCGAGCGCACGGGACTGTGGCTCGACCCCCTATTCAAAGGCTCCTACCCCGAGGAGCACCTGCGCGACCATGGCGTGCGCATGCCCGTAGAGCCCGGCGATATGGAGCTTGTATCGGCTCCTATAGATTACGTGGGCGTGAACTACTATAACGAGGACGCCGTGCGCGCCGTCCCCAAGAGCGCTTCTCATCCCGAGGGCTTTGCCTACGCGCCTACCTGGCAGCCGAAGACGGCCATGGGCTGGGACGTGGAGCCCGAGGGGCTTACGCGTATCCTGAAATTCATGGCGGGCGGCTGGCCCGTCAAGGCTCTGTACGTGACCGAGAACGGCGCCGCGTACGAGGACGTCCGGGACGCCGACGGCCGCATACGCGACGGCCAGCGCATAGCGTATTACCAGGGCCATGTCGCGGCGATAGAGCGGGCCGTAGAGTCGGGGGTGCCGCTCAAGGGCTATTTCGCCTGGACGCTCATGGATAACTTTGAGTGGGCGCACGGCTACGATAAGCGCTTCGGCCTGGTGGCCGTGGACAGGTCCACGGGAAACCGGGTAAAGAAAGACAGCTATTACTATTACCGCGACGCGGTGGCGGGCTACCGCCCCTAGAAAGAAGAGCCATGTACGGTCTTATACCGCTGCCCGCGCAGCTCCATGAACGAAAAGGCCGCCTGGCCCTGCCCGTCGATCCGGCCATAGAGGCGGCTCCCGGCCTGGAAGCGGAGCGTGAGCTGCTGCAAGGCTGGCTCCGTTCGGCCCTGGCAAAAGCCCCGCCCGCGCCCGCGTACAGCGTGCCCGGACCCGTTATCCGCCTAGAGCTCGACCCCTCCTTGGGCGGGAGCGAGGCGTATTCGCTGTCAATCGGGCCCGACGAGCTAAGGCTGCGCGGGGCCGGCGCGGCCGGCGTGGCGCGCG
>JBGSKZ010000094.1:0-2557 GCA_041741035.1 Treponematales bacterium | reverse complement strand
GTCGGCCCCCGGCGAACGCCTCGTGGCCGTAATCGGCGCGGGCCACGCGCCGGGCGTGGAAGCATGGCTGGCCCGCTTCGCTTCAGGCGAGGCGGATACCGACGTGAGCGCGCTCGACGCCCTGCCGCCCAAGGGCTTTCTAGCCAAATCCGCGGGCTGGCTCGTCCCCGCCCTCATCGTGGGCCTCATCGCGCTGGGCTTCGTCAATTCCGGCGCCGAGGCGAGCCTTACCCTGCTCCTGCGCTGGGTGGCGCTTAACGGCACCCTGGCCGCCCTCGGGAGCCTCCTCTGCCTCGCGCATCCCCTTACCCTGCTCGTATCCTTCGCGGCAGCGCCCATAGCCACGCTCAATCCCCTCGTGGCCGTTGGCCTCTTCTCGGGCCTTACCGAAGCCTGGCTGCGCAAGCCCCGCGTGGAGGACTTCCAAAGCCTGGCTAGCGACGTAGGAAGCTTTAAGGGCTTTTACCGCAACAAGGTGACGCACATACTCCTGGTATTCTTCCTCTCGAGCCTAGGCGGCGCTGTGGGCAATTTCATAGCCATACCCATACTAGCCGGCGGAGCGCTCTAAGGCCGGCGGAAAACGCCTAGCGGCCTTCAGGCTCGAAGCGGTAGCCGAAGCCCCGCACGGTGATTATCCAGCGCGGATTGGCCGGGTCGTCGCCCAGCTTCTGCCTGAGCGACGATACGTGCACGTCGACCGTGCGGCTGGCCACGTCCGCGCCGTAGCCCCATACCTCGTCCAGTAGCCGTTCCCGGGAGAGGGTCTTGCCCGGATGCTCGGCCAGGAAAGCCAGGAGCCGGTGCTCCTGCACGGTAAGGGCCAGGGGCCGGCCGCCCTTGCGTACCTCCGCGCGCTCCCCGTCCAGCTCCATATCGCCGAAGCGCTTATAAGCGGCGGCTCCGCCCGCGGCCGCTCCATTTCCTTCCCGGCCCCCCGTTGGCGAGCGGCGCAGCAAGGCCTCTATCCTGGCCAGGAGCTCCATGGAATCGAAGGGCTTAGGCAGGTAATCGTCGGCGCCGAGCTTGAGGCCCACGACGCGCTCGGGTACCGTTGCCCGCGCGGTGAGCACGAGTATGGGCCGCGGGTCCCCCCTCGCGCGCAGGTCCCGCAATATATCCAGGCCGGACCCGCCGGGCAGCATGAGGTCCAGGAGCACCAAGCTGAAATCCCGCTCCAGCGCCGCGAGCTGGGCGCTCGCGTAATCGCCCGCGTGCGCCACCTCGTAACCCTCGGAAACGAGGAGGTCGCTCACCGTGAGCACCAGCCCGGGCTCGTCCTCGATCAGCAAAATAGTGGCTTTGCTCATACATAGCTCCTAAACGACAATTCCACGCCGAGGCCGCCGCCCTGGGGAAGGTAGAGCCTGGCGTCGCCCCCGTGCAGCCTGGCCGCCCTCCTGGCCAGGTACAGGCCTATGCCCGTGCCCGGCAGGCCTTTGGCCAAAGCCGACGAGCCCCGGTAGAACGGCTCGAATACCCGGCGGCGCTCCTCGCGGCTCAAGCCAGGCCCGCGGTCTTCGCAGCTTATTAAGGCCAGGCGCTTGCCGCCCCGCTTCTCCTCGAAGGCGCGTACCCTTATGGTTCCGCCCGCGTATTTAACGGCGTTGCCCAGCACGCATTCCACCGCCGACTCGATGAGCGGGCGCGAGCCCTCGGCCACCGGGTGCCCGCTCGCTTCGAGCTCGAAAACAGCGGCCTTATCGCCGGCGTACGCGGACAGGCGCTCTATGACGAGGGCGCACAGCTCTTCAAGGTTTATGGCTTCGCCGCGCCTGAAGGCAGGCGCTGATTCTATGCCGGCCACCAGGAGGAGGCGCTCCACCGAATCGGAGAGGCGCCTGGCCTCGCGCGCCACGGTATGGCCGTACTCCCGTACGCGCTCGCCTGGCACTATGCCCTTTCCCAGGTTCTCTCCCGCCGACAGGGTAACGGCTATGGGCGTCTTCAATTCATGCGTAACGCTGGCCACGAATGAGCGTTCGCGGGCGGCCAGTTCCCGCGCGCGCCTGGCGGCCAGGTAGAGCGCGACGACGCTGCCGTACAAAAGGAGCAATATGGCCGCCGCGCCTAAGGACCATAGCCTAGCCTCGCGCCGCACGGCCTCCTCAAGGGGCAGGCCGCGCCGGTATAGCTCCAGGCTCCACAAGCCCCGCATTTCAAGGGCCTGGAAGCGGTAGCGGTCTATCTGCATGGGTCCCGGCTCCTGGCCCGAGGCGAAGGAGAAATAGAAACGAGGGAGGTCCAGGCGGTTCGGGTCCCGCATCAGGGGCCGCGAAAAGTCCGGCCCCTCGCGACCTTCCGGCGCTTCGCCGTAGCGCGTGGCGCCGCCGCTGTCCCGAACCACCAGGGCGTATTCGGGGAAATCCGAAGCGGGGCCGAAATAATGATCGCCCAGGCTCGACAGGGCTTCGTCGAGCAAGGCCTCCTCATCGAGCAGCGCCACCACGAAGCGGAACTGGAACACGCGGCCCTGCTCGGGCGCTTCGCTCCGCTCGCGCTCGATGCGCGTGGTGGAGGAACGGCCCAGGATGTAGCCCATCAGGGGCGCCAGGGG
>JBGSKZ010000093.1:0-3139 GCA_041741035.1 Treponematales bacterium | reverse complement strand
CGCGCGCCTTGGCCTCGCGCGCGCTTAAGCCCAGGCGTTCCTCGGCCGCCTTGTCGAGTATGGACAGGGGCGCGAGGTAGGGGCAGCGGCCTAAGCGCAGATTCACCAGGGGTATGCGCTCCCCCTCCGCGAGTTCCGCGCCCTTGGTAAACACCCTTTTGCGCAGCTCTTCGACCGACAGGTCCAGGAGCGGCTCGGGCGACCAGCGCAGGTCCACGGCCACCACGCCGTCGCGCCGGCCGGGTATCATGCCCACGGGCGCCACGATGGCGCTGCAGCCTCGCTCGCTGGTATAGGCGGCGGACGTGTGCAAAAGCGGCTCGTGGCCGGAAAGGTCGATGAGCGGGCGCAGAGAGTCCCTCGTGCGGTGCTTCCAATACCACTCATAGAGCCTGCCCTGCTTTTCCCGCACGAGCCGGGCAAGGGCAATCGTGGCGCGTATGTCCTCCAGCGCGTCATGGGCGCCGCTCAGGTCTACGGCGTTGGCCTCGGCCAAGGCGCCAAGCTTGAATTCGGGCTTGCCCGCCGCGTTCACCGGCCAGTTCAGGCCCTCGGGCCGCAGGTCGCGGGCGGCGCGAAAGAGGTCTATGACGTCCCAGCGGGAATTGCCGTCGGCCCATTCGCGTTCATAGGGGTCGAAAAGATTGCGGTAATACAGGTTTCGCACGAACTCGTCGTCGAACTTGATCGAGTTATAGCCGGCGACGCAGCTGCCCGGCGCCATCATCTCGGTGCGCAAGGCCTTCGCGAACTGGTATTCGGGCAGCCCTTCCTCAAGCGTGAGGCGGGGCGCTATGCCGTGCACCAGGCAGGCGTAAGGGCTGGGCAGGTAATCGGGAGTAATGCGGTTATAGAGCGTAAGCCCGCCCGATAGCGGCTCAAGCTCCTCGCTGGTGCGTATGCAGGCGAACTGCGCTATGCGGTCATGCCGAGGCTCAAGGCCGTAGGTTTCCAGGTCGTACCAGAGGATGCTTGCCATGGCCGCCAGTATAGCGCCCCGGCCGAGGGGCTGTCATCAAGGCGGGGCGGCGGGCCTTGACGGAGCTAAACGCTCTGGCCATCATAGCCTGAGAGGCGATTATCCCGGGCAAAAGGAGCGCGCGTGCAAAGAGACGAGAGCATAGTGCTGGAGCGCTACCTGCGGGAGCGCGGCCTTAAGCTTACCGGCGCCAGGATGACGGTGCTCGAGGCCTTCCTGTCCCTTGAGTCGCACGTGACCGTGGACGCGGTATACGACGAGGCTAAGAAGATAGATCCCGGTATAGGCCAGGCTACCGTTTTCAGGGCCATGAAGCTATTCAGGGACGCGGGGCTCGCGCGCGAGGCCTGCCACGACGACGGCGGCCGCCAATACGAGCACGCCTGGCGGCATGCCCACCACGACCACCTCAGCTGCGTATCCTGCGGGGCGGTGGTTGAATTCGTGGACCCCGCCATAGAGCAGGCCCAGGAAGCGGTATACAAGCGCTACGGCTTCGGATCCGCGGGCCATAGGCTTGAGCTCTTCGGGCTCTGCCCCAAGTGCCTGAAAAAACGGGGCTAAGCCGGTTTCCGCGACTGGGAGAGATTCTGGTCGGCGGGAAAATCCAGGGTAAAGCTGGTCCATCCGTCCTTGCGCCCATAGGCCACCGAGCCGCCGAGCTGGCCGGCCAGCAGCGCGATCAGGGTCAAGCCCAGGCTTTCGGCTTTCGCTCCCGCCTCGAACGGCTGCTTCTGCCCTTCGGATAGCCCCACGCCGTCGTCGAGCAGCTCAAGAACGAAGCGCTCGCTTTCCATGCGGAAGCCTAGGCGTAGGCGCAGGGGCCGCTCCTGGCTCGCGTTGTGCTTGAAGGCGTTGATGAGGGCCTCGTTAACGATCAGGCCTAGGGGCACGACGCTGTCCATAGGCAACTCGCGCTTATCGCAATCGAGCTCAAGCACGGGCGGGTAGAGCGGGTTCGCCGCGCCCTGCTGTATGGCACGCACGAGCGTGGCCAGGTATTTACCGATATCCACAGCCGAAAGCTCGGAATATTTGTATAGCTGCTCATGCACCATGGAAAGCGCCATGACGCGGCCGGACAGCTCGGCCGCCGCCTTCTTGAATTCCGGATCTCCGCTGCGCCGGCTTTGCATATTGATAAGGCTCTTAACCAGATGCAAGTTATTCTTTACCCTATGATGCAATTCCTTGAACAGGATATCCCTGTCGTGCAGGGCTTGGCGCAGTTTGTCCTCGCTCTCGCGGCGCAGGCTCCTCTCCCGCTCGAGTTTCCTGTAATAGTCAGACAGGTAGCCCAGGGACGAGCCGAGCACCAGGCCGGTAAGCTCGGCTATGGGCTTGGACGCGGGCGAGAACTCGGGGCGATTTAGGAGGGCGAAGAGGAGAAGGTTGGCGGGTAGGCCCAGCCCGCCCGCTATGAAGCCGCCGGGAAAGCCGTAGGCGATGGCGCTGACCAGCACCGGCACCACGATGAAGTAATTGGAAGATACGGCCAGGCTCGGCCCGAAGGCCAGCACGATAAGGGCATAGCCCAGCCATGCCGACAGTACGATGGGAACGCGGTACCTGCCGGATATGCGCGCATGCCAGCGGCCGAGGAAATGGTCAAAGGAACTGTAAAGGGCTTCCGTTTCTTGCATTGGGGCGGGCGGCATGGTTTATCCTTTATACTCCCCCCCGCGGGCGAGCGCAAGCGTCGGGCGCGGCGAGCAAAAAAAGGCGCGACCCCTGTAGGTCGCGCCAAGAACCCGCGCAAGGCGGGCGAAGAACGGCTATCGCTATTCTTCGTGCTTGCTTTCGGCTTTTTCCCGCTTCTCCTTGCGTTTTTCCAGCAAGGTTTTCTGCGGCTTCTTCTTAGGTTCCTTTGGTTGCTTGCTTTTCTCGCCCATAGTATAGCCTCCTGGCTCCGGGGGTACGAAACAGGGGTGGGAAGCTTCCCACGCTCCACGGATAGTATAGCGTTCCGCAAGGGCCGAAGCAACGGAAAAGTGGATTTTACAAAAACGCTCTTTACGTTATGCTACAAGGCACCATGCATACACCGGGTATACCTGTCGCCGTTCCTCCTACCGTTAAGCGCCTGGGCTTCCTGGCTGCTGCCCTGCTCGTCGCCGCGCTCGCGGCCTGTTCGGGAGCCCTGGGCTCAGCCGGCTCGGC
>JBGSKZ010000092.1:0-4303 GCA_041741035.1 Treponematales bacterium | reverse complement strand
ACGCCCTCCACCAGGCCCGCGCCGGCCGCGTAATGCAGGGGGCCGTTTCCCTCGGCGTCCCGGGCGGCCATGACGCTGGGAAGGAAGAACCAGCCACGGAGGCCGTCGCTCGCCGACAGGGCCAGGGTAAGGGGGCTCTGGCCCCGCACGTTGGGCGCCAGGGGATTCGCCCCGGCCAGGAGCAGGGCTTCGCCCAGCTTGGCCTGATTGCCGCGTACGGCCATATGCAGGGCGCTATCGCCGGCGGCATTGCGCGCCGAGGGGTCGAGGCCGAGCTGCCGCATGGCCGCTATAGTGCCGGCGGCGGCATTAAGGCGCAGCGCGTGGTGATAGGGAGAGTCCCCCGAGTCGTCCTTGATATCCTTAGGCGCGGCCTTGAGCATGAGCTCGGTGGCCTCGACTCCGTCGCCCAGGGCTATGGCCAGGGGCGATTCGCCCTTGGCGTTCCTGACGAACACGCTCGATCCGCTGCCCACGAGGAGCGGGGTAAGCTCCGCGCTGCGCTGCCTTATGGCTATGAAGAGGGCGGTGTCGCCCGCCGCGTTGGCGTAATCGACCGGCGCGCCTTTGGCTATGAGCGCGCTTACGGCGCCGGGGGGGTAGCCTAAGGCAACGGCCAGATGCAGCGCGGTATTGCCGCTTCGGTCCTTAAGCTCGGGCTTGGCGCCGCCGTCCAAAAGGAGGGTCATGGCGGCGAGGGCGCCCGGCCCGGGCAGCGCGAGGTGCAGGGGAGCGTTCCCCGCGCCGTCGAGCGCGTTCGGGTCGGCGCCCTTGGCCAGGAGTATGCGGGCCGCCTCTATGCGGCCGGACTTCATGGCGTCGTGGAGGGCCGTGGAGCCGGAGGAGTTTTTCGCGTCCACGGGAACGCCCCGGTCCAGGAAGAAGGATAGGTAGCCGCGATGGTCGAAGCGCAGGGCTTCATGCAGCACCGTCGCGCCGTCGGCGAAGCGCGTGCGGGCATAGTTCGTATCGCGCACGGCCCGCACGAAATAGGAAAAATCGTCAAGAGAGCTGGCCGCCCCCCGCGATATGAGGAGCTCGGCCACGGCCGGGCTAGCGGGGTTGTTCGGATGGGCGAAGGCTGCGTCCAGGGGCGTCCTGCCGCTCGCGTCCCTGGCGTTCAAATCGGGGTCCAGGGCGAGCATGGCCCGCACGGATTCAAGCGAGAGGCGGTCGACCGCCTTATGGAGCGGCGTTTCCCGCGCGGGGCCGCGGGCCCCTACGCTGTTCCTGTCCAGCACCGCCCCGGCCAGCTCCTTGGCCACGATGGCGTCGAGCGGCGATACGCCGCCCGAGTCGACGGAGAAGAGCGACGCGCCCTTGGCTATGAGCGCCTTGGCCATGGCCGCCGCGCCCGCGTCCACGGCGTAGCGCAGCGGAGTCTTTCCATCCCCGTCCTTGGGGTCGGGAGCCGCTCCCATGGCGAGCAGGAGCTCGACCATCTCGGTAGAGCCTTTAGCCGCGGCGCGATGGAGCGGATAGCGCCCGTCGTCGCCCACTTTGTCCGCCTGTTCCTTGCCCTTGAACATGGCCTGCAGGCCCTGGGTATCGCCCCGCTCTATAAGGCTGAGCAGGTCCGGCTCTTCGGCCGCCGCCGGAGGCGGGGCCGATTGCGCCGGCGCGGCCGGGGCCGACGACACGCAGGAAAACGACAATAGGCCCGCCGCTAGGCAGAGCGCGATGAGTGCTTGTTTCATGATACTATCCTTTAAATCGCCCATAGTATGTATCGTAGCGCAGTTGAAGCCAGTATACTAAACAATGATAAGGCTGTCGCGTGACAGACGCCGAGCTATACCCCGGGGAGGATGCGCCATGACCATAGGATTTTGCCTGCCGCTCAACGAAACCTGGCATGCGGCTATCGATGGGCTCCAAAAAGAGTTCGGGAACGGGCTGTCGATCATGCGTGGCGTGGACGAAAGCCTTGCCGCCTTCCCCGAGCTTGACGCCGTGGTGGCCAATCCGGTGGATGAGCGCTATTACGAAGGCGCGGCGCGCCTGAAGGCCCTCTTCATACCCTTCGTCGGCGTGAACCACGTGCCCGCGGAAATACTTATGCGCAAAGGCATACGCGCCTACAATTGCCATGGCAACGCCCAGAGCGTGGCCGAGCGCGCCCTGGCCCTTGCCCTGGCCGGCTTCGGCCGGCTTATTGAGTACCATAACGACCTTAAACGGGGCTTATGGCACGGCTTTTGGGTACATAAGGGCCGGGAGGATTTTTGGCATTCCATATTCGGTTCCCGTTGCGCCATACTGGGCGCCGGGGCCATAGGCGAAGCCCTGGCCAAGCTCCTCAAGGCCTTCGACTGCAGTGTCGTGGGCTATAGGCGGCGCGCGGATGCCCCTAAGCCGCCGCATTTTGACGAGATTACGCAGGATCTGCGCTCGGCCTTACGCGGCGCGCGCATCGTCTTCGTGGCCCTGCCGCTTACCGACGGCACGAAGGGGCTTATAGGCAAGGACGAGCTGGCCGCCATGAAGGGCGGCTTCCTCGTGAATGTGGGCCGCGGAGAGGTGGTGCAGGAGGAAGCCCTCTATGAGGCGCTCAAGGGCGGCGACCTGTGCGGCGCCGGCCTTGACGTATGGTATCAGTACCCGGAGAGCGGCGCCGTATCGGGTTGGCCTTCGCGCTTCCCCCTGCACGAATTACCGAACGTCGTGCTCAGTCCCCATGTGGCGGGTTCCACCTTTGAGGCCGTGGACAGGAATATCGCGCTTACCGTGGAAAATCTAGCGCTCTGGCTTCGCAGCGGCGAAGCCCTGCACGAAGTGGACCTGCGGCAGCGCTACTAGAAGAGCCCCCCGGGAGTCTCGATAAGGAGCTCGGGGTATTCGCGGTAGGCGCTGAGCACGTCGTAGAGCAGCTCGAAGGGCGTGCCGTCCTTGTTGAAGGCTATGAAGGGCATGAGCTCCAGGAGCTTGGGCCCGGGCAGGCTCGCGCCTAATACCCATATGGTCTCCAGTTCCTGCCTCTCGCGCAGGGCCTGCAAAGCGAGGGCCTCCGAGCCGGTGCAGAAGAAGGCCCGGGTCTGGAAGCTTGGCTGCGGGTCCAACGAGTAGAGTTGGCTGAGCTCGAAATAGTGCTCCGGCATGGCAAAATCGTCGATGAGCTGCGACAGGCGGCCGCGGTCGGGAAGGCCGGCGTCCGAGTAGAGCACGAGCTGCCATAGGCAGTAGGGGTTTTCCTTGCGGAGGTCTTTAGCCGCGCGGCTTAAGCGGCGCAGGGCTTCCTCGTCGTCGGCGTCCAGCAAAAGGGTAAGCGACGAGGCCAGGCGTTCGGGCGAAACGAGCAGGGCGTCAAAGGCGCCTTTCCCGCGCAGGTCGGCGAAGGACACGAAGCCCGCCCTGTCGGGCCTGAAATCCGGCTTGACAGCGCTGCCCAGCGCCACGTCGAAGCTATCCTCAAAGTCCGCTATGGCATCCAGGAAGTCGTCCTCTTCCATCCAATCCGTCTCGACGACCCAATACGGCGGGCGCTCGAGGAATTCCCTGAGCCCGCTTTCCTTGGCGCCCTGCCTGAGCCTGCTGCCGGACAGCAGCGATAGGGGGCTAAGCTCGGTATCCTGCCCTATGCCCATCATGCCCAGGAAATCGAAGCCGTCCACGATAGTGTCGTAGTTTTCGTGGGGCAGCCCCAGGATGAGCTCGGGCTTGAGGCTTATGCCTTGCGACCAGTAGAGCTGTATAGCCTTCTCGAAGGCGTCCCGATTAAGGCTCAAGCCGAGCGCGGCCAGGCTTTCGGGATGGAGGCTGGGCAGCGAGTACGAGGCGAGGGCCAAGGCGGCGTCCGCCCAGAGCCTGGCCTCCTCGTCGCTGGGTTCGCTAAGGTCCAGTTCGGCCCGTATATACACGCCGCTCTCGTTGGCGGCCGCCAGGGCCTTTATGGCGGGCACGCGGCCGGCTTTCGTATCCAGGGCGTCGCCGAGGATTACGAAACCGGGCGCGTCCTTGCTGGAGGCGAGCTTGAGCAGGGTGGGGGCGGCGTCCTTGGGCGCGCGCCGTATGGGGCCGGGCGGCCAGGGCTCGTAGCGGTAGGGCAGGGGGCGGGCCACTCCCCGCGACGCCTCGAAGACCACGGGCTTATCGGGTCCGAGGGGCAGGAGGCCGGCTACATAGGGGTCGGGTATGGCGCCGAGCTCAATGGCCGACCTAGCCTTATAGCGGGGCTTGAGGGCCTTATTCTCCAGGTCCTTCAGGAGCTCGAGGAAGGGCAGCTCCGCCTCGCCTTCAATGAGCGCGTCGAAGGCGCGCTCGCGCAACAGTTCGGCGCCCTGGGCCGCGCCCGGGCCGAAGGCCG
>JBGSKZ010000091.1:0-2754 GCA_041741035.1 Treponematales bacterium | reverse complement strand
ACCGGCCGGGGCCGAAGGAGCCGCGGCCGTCGGAGCGGCGGCGGGGGCCGCGCTCGGGGCCGTGGGCTTCTTCTTCAACACCACGACCTTGCGCTTTTCGGCGCCGTCCGCGGCGGGAGGGGAAGCGGGCGCTTCCTCCTGAGGCTTGGGTTTGGCCTGTTTTATTAGAACGGGCTTGGGTTTATTTTCATTCGTATCCGACATAGCTCACCTTCAAGATTCCTGGTCGGCCGCGTCCTCGTCCTCGTATTCGAAGGACAGGGCGACCCCGCATTGCGGGCAATGGGTCATATCCGGGGTAACCAAAGCGCTGCAGTCCGGGCATTCATACTGCTCGAGCTCGACTTCTTCTTCAACCGGCTCTTGCGCTTCTTCCTCGGCTTCCTCTTCGGCCTCGGCCTCGGCCTCTTCCTCGATAACCTCTACGTTCTCTTCGATAACGGCACGTAGAGCGTCGATGTCCTCCTGGGACAGGCCTTCGACCGCCAAAAGCTCTTCGTCGGGTTTTGCCAAGAAGTCTTCTATCATTTCAATGCCCGCGGCGGCCAGGAGGGCGCATACGCGCTCCTCTATGCCCGGCAGCTCCTCGAGCCGCAGGAGCTCCTCTTCCTCTTCGCCGAAGAGGCTGGAGGCCGCTCTCCTGGCTTCGGAGCCGAGGTCCAGGTCGCGGAACTGCTCGTCGGTCTTTACGTCTATGTTCCAGTCGCACATGCGGTTGGCCAGGCGCACGTTCATGCCCTGCTTGCCTATGGCCACCGAAAGCTGGCTCTCGTCCACCACGGCGAGGGCGCTCTTCTTGCCCTCGTCGAGCACGTATACCTCTTTGACGTCGGCGGGAGAGAGGGCGTTGCGTATGAAGTGGCGCGGATCTATCTCGTACTTGAGCACGTCGATCTTCTCGCCCTCAAGCTCGCGTATTATGCTCTGTATTCGTATGCCCTTAAGGCCTACGCAGGCGCCTACGGGGTCGACGTCCTCGCGATGGGAAAACACGGCTATCTTGGTGCGGTAGCCCGGCTCGCGAACGATCTTGAACACTTCCACGGTTTTATCGTAAATCTCGGGCACTTCAAGCTCGAGTATCTTCTGGACGAACTCCGGATGGGTGCGCGACAGCACGATCTGGGGGCCGGCCTTGCTCACCTCGGCTATGAGCGCCTTTATGCGCTCGCCGGGCTGGTAGTTCTCGCGGGGCGACTGGAATTTCTTGGGGAAGAAACCCTCCACCTTGCCAAGGTCCACGAAGATATTGCCGTTCTTCTCGCGCTGGTAGTATCCGATGATTATCTCGCCCTGCTTAGCCTTGAATTCGGCGTAGAGCGTGTCCCGGGATATCTCGCGCAGCGATTGCCTCGTGGTCTGCTTGGCCAGCATGACCTCGTGCAGGTCGAATTCCTTGGGGTCTATAGGTATCTCGAGTATGTCGCCTATCTCGGCGCCTTCGGCCAATTCCTTGGCCTCGTCGAGCTCTATCTCGAGCACGGGGTCGTCGACTTCCTCGACTATGGTCTTCTTGGACAGTATCTCCACGCCTTCGTAATCGTCCTTAAAGCGGACGACCGCGTTTTCCGCGGTGCCGAAGCGCTTCTTATACGCGGCCACGAGGGCGTCCTCTATGGTCTTGAGCACCAAATCTTCGGAGATGCCCTTCTCGTATATAAGTTGGCGAATAGCCTCTGACATATCTGAAGCCATGGATTACCTACCCTCCTGGGAAAAATCGAGTTTTGCCTTACGTATTGTGCTCATGGGAAGGACGCAACGCTCGCCATGCTTATCTAGGATGAGCGATTCGCCATCGCTTGACGCGATGACGCCCTGCTCTTGACTCCCGTCCTCAAGCACCAGGGCTACGCCTCTGCCCGCGAATATCTCGTACTCCCGCCGATCGTGGATAATCCGGTCCAAGCCCGGAGAGGCCACTTCCAGCTGGAAGTCTTCAGTGCCGAGCGACTCGGCCAGGCGCGGCTGCATGAGCCTATGGGCGCGCGCGCATTCATTGATGCCCGTGCCCGACGGGCTATATACAACGGCGCGTACCTGCGCCGAATTCTTTTGGCGGCTGACCGTCAAATCGACCAGCCGCAGGCCGATACCCGCTACGAGCTCGGCAATATCGTTATAGAGTAGCTGTGACTCTGTCATATACCTACAAAAAAAGAGCCGTGGGAACGACTCTTCTTAACTCCAATAAGAAAAACCATGTCTCATAGCATAATAGCCGCGTCGCAAGTCTTCGTCAATACGTAGGAACTTAATCGGCCGCCAGCACCAACGCGTCCACGCGGGAGGCGCCCGCTTCTTTAAGCGCTAAGGCGCAGGCGCTCAAGGTCGCCCCCGTCGTGAACACGTCGTCTATAAGGAGGTAACGGGCCGAGGCGTCCAGCCTGCCCCGCGCTAGAAAGCGCCCGCGCATGTTGGCCGCCCTGGCGATTAAATTGAGTTTCTTCTGCTCAAGCGCCCCGCCCCGTCGCACGAGCGCGCGCTGGACGCGCGCGCCATAACGCCGTTCCATAACGCGGGCTATGGCCTCCACCTGATCCCAGCCTACTCGCCTGAGCTTGCCCGGGCGCGGAGGCACGGGCACGAGCACGGAGCCGGGGTAGCGCTCCTGGGCGGCGGCGTAGAGCTCGGAGGCCAGGAAGCCGGCCAGGCTCCTGCGGTTCCGCAGCTTGTAGCTGACGATGAGCTCCTTGGCTGGGCCGCGGTAGGGATACAGGGGGTAAGCGCTGTCGAAGCGATAGTCGCCCGCCC
>JBGSKZ010000090.1:0-13192 GCA_041741035.1 Treponematales bacterium | reverse complement strand
CGGAGGCCGGCGCGGGCAGGGCGGGCTTAGCTGGAGCTCCATAGGCGCTGTAGCCGGGACTATCGGCGAACGGCAGCGCGGCCAAGGCCAGGGTTAAAAACAGCGTAGGGCGCGACGGGCACGGCTTGGCCATGGCTAGGCCTTCACGACGATATCGAAGCACTCGATCAAGGCCATCAGGTCGGGAACGCTGAATATTGCCTTGCGCAGGTCATTGGCGCGGGGGTCCATGGCATAGCCCGTGGCCCGGTAGAAGGACGCTTTGCGTAGATCGCAGGCATGAAATAGCGTGGCGCTAAAACTCGCGCCGCTGAAATCGGCGCCCACGAGAAAGGTATTCTGAAAAAAGCATTCGCTCAGCTGGCTGCCGGTGAATTTGGCTCCCTTCATCTTTATATCCGTAAAATTGCAGGAGTACAGCCTGCAATTCAGGAAGTCGATCGAAAGCGTAAGCTGCTCGCAGGTATAAAAATTCAGCCCCGCCAGCTTGCAGCCTTCGAAGCGAAGGTCGATAAGGCGCATGCGCCTGGTCACGGGGTTGCTGAAATTACAGTCCAGGAAGGCGCAATCCTCGAAACTCGATTCCGACAGATCCGTCTCCGTGAAATTGCAGCCTTGGAACTCGCAGGCGACGAATTGCCGGCCCCGCAGGCTCTGCCCGGAGAAGTCCCGCTGCTTAATCGACTCCCCCGAAAGCTCTTCGTATTCCAAAATATCCATGGACTATGCCTTGGCGACTTCAGCCCACGCGCCTGAAGCCGCCGACCGGGCAAGCGCGTCCAGTACCGCCATGTTAGCGATGGCGTCCTCCACGGGCGTGGGCATGGGGCCCTTCGCCATGAGCGCCCCGGCGAAGGCGTCGAACTGCAGCAGGTATTGGTCGGCTATCTCCGTCTCAACCACCCGCCGGCCCACGCCGTTTGCGACGCTTATGCGCCCGGGCACGTCGCCGTGCATATTGAAGGGCAGTTCGACGCTAAGGGCGCCGTCGCTGCCGTACGCGTCCACCCTCTGCATGGGAAAGGCCTGCGTACCCACCGTGAAGGCGGCCTGCCTGCCTCCGCCGAAGTCCAGTATGCCCGAGCTCAATATATCGGTCTTAAAGACAGGGTCCCGCTCGCTTAGGCAGAGCACCCGTTTCGGCTCGCTTCCCATAAGGAGGCGCGCCGAGGACACGGCGTAGCAGCCTATGTCGAGCAGGGCGCCGCCGCCATACTCCGCCTTGTTCCTGATATTGTTCGGGTCTTTGTTGTTATAGGAAAACCAGCAGTGCACCGCCTTCACCGCGCCTATGTCCGAAGACTCCACCAAGGCGCGCGCGCGGCGCCATTGAGGATGAAAGCGGTACATGAAGGCTTCCATGAGCGGCACGCCCCTCCCGGCGCAGTAATCAGCCGCCTCGCGCGCTTCCCGCGCGTTCAGGCCGAGCGGCTTCTCGCACAGTATGGGCTTGCCCGCGTCCGCGGACTTCTTTATGTATTCAAGGTGGAGATGATTGGGCAGGGGTATATACACGAAATCCACCGCCCCGTCGGCCAGCAAGGCCTCGTACGAGCCAAAGGCCTTTGAGAAATCCCAGGCCGCCGCCGCCTTGTCCGCCTTAGCCCTATCGCGGGACGCTATGGCATAGGGCTCCACCAGGAGCGAGTCCCGCAGGGGCAGGGCCACGCGTTTAAAATAATGGCCAGAGCATCCGAGCACGCCCATACGCAAACGTTTCATGGCTGAGCCTCCTAAGCTATACCCATTGTGGCGCATTGACGCCCCTTGTCAACCTTATGCCTAGGCGAGCAGCCTAAGCGCCGCGAACACGTAGGCTAGCGTATCGCGCGCGATGATATAGCGCTGCCAAGGCGTGCCCGGCAACTCTTCCCGGGAAAGCGCTTCCCTATCCAGGTATGGCCTTGCCATGCCCGCCTTGGTCCAGTACACCAGCGATATGGCAGGGCCGTCTATCTCGATGGCCGTGAAGCCCAGCTTGCCCACCGCGCAGCCGGAGTTGAACATGGAGGGCACCAGTATGTCCTCCCGGTCGTAAAGGCTGCGGGACATCCTGCGCTGCTTGTCCTTCCTCGTAAGCCGCTTGAATTCCGCCACGTATACCTGCAACAGGGCCGCGAGCCCCGTACGGTCGCCCTCGGCCGCCTCGGTGTATTCGCGCAGCATGGACTCGATATTCCAGCGCAGGGTGTCGTATTTACTATGCGATTCGAAGAGCGGCCTATGCGTGTGGCCCGCAATGATGACCGCGCCTATCTCCTTGGACGCGCGGTATATGCGGCGTTCCGCCCTATAGCGCCTGCGTCTCTCCACCGGTAAATCGATATTGGGTATGCGCAGGGGGCTGGCCACGTAGCGCACCAGCAGGTCGGAGAGGCGATTATACTTCATGTAGAGCTTCTTGGATTGATGGCCATGGAAAGCCAGTATCCTTCCGCCTTCGCCCTCAAGGCAGAGAGAGTGATCCAAGGGGTACTCATAATCGCTATGCAGAAGGAGGCCGAGGTCGTGGTTCCCTATGATCTTAACCAGGGCTCCCCGGCTATGGAAGGCCGAAAAGACGCCGTACAGTTCCGGGTAGGCGGTCCGTACCTCATCCAGCCGGAATTTATGGAGCTCCTCGACGTCGCCGTTAAGCACCAGGCGCCAGCCGCCGCTTAAGTAAAAAGCCGACAGCGCGGACTGTACCAGCTCCTCGTTGCGCCTGAAATCGTCCCTCTTGGTCCCGTTCCCCATATGCAAATCGCTTAAGAACAGGATACGGGCGCGCGGGTCAAGGGTTTCCCTCCGGGCGCCGGCCTGCAGGGCGCGCACCGTCTCAAGGAATTCTCGCATCTTCATCGCTCTGCCCCCATGCCTTAATACTAATGCAATTAGGGCTAGAGCATCGCGTTTGCGCGGCCTTTTATCGTTTTTTCCCGCGGCCGAAGAGCTTGCCGATATTCCTAAGCTTAAAGCCCTGCGCTTTCCGGGCGTGGCTGTCCGCGAAGGCCTCGATAGCCTCCGTGCTGCCCGACACCAGGGCTACGTCTCCCGACCGGAATCGGTATTCCGGGGTAAAGAGGCCGTATTCCTCCGTCTCGCCATTCTTCACCGAAATCAGGTTTACGCCATAGTGCTGCCGTAAATTGGCGCCTAATAGCGACAGGCCCACCAGGCGCTCGGGCACCTCAAGCTCCGCTATCACGAGCTTCCCCGATACCGGCAGGTAATTTAGCAGGCCCGAGGATACCAAAAGCGGCGTTATGCGTTTAGCGGCCTCGTGATTGGGAAAGACTATTTTCGTGGCGCCTACCATGCGCAGGATCTCGGCATGCCCCTCGGTAACGGCCTTCACGAAAATGCGCGGCACGCCTATCTTCCTGCAATAACTGGTGGCCAGGATGGAGGCTTCTATCTTCTCCCCCATGTCGATGACGACGCCGTCCAAGCCCTTGGGCAAGGCCCGCCTCAGGTTATCCTCGTTCAGGATATCCATGACGATGGCGTTAACCGGATAGTTTTTATACGCGTCTATCACCTCGCGGTCCTTATCGACGATCAGGACGTCGGCGTCTAGCTCCAGCAGCTCTTCCAGCACGTTTTTACCGAAGTAGCTTAGGCCTAAAATGGCGTATTGTTTCATGCACCTATCCTATGAGTATATCCGCTTCGGGATACACGTAGCTCTCGGTATTGCTCGAGCCGAAGAAGACGAACGCTATAAGTCCGACCCTGCCCGAGAACATAGTAGCTATGATAACAAGCTTGCCGGGCAGGCTCAAGCCCGCCGTATAATCGAGCGAAAGCCCCACGGTACCGAAGGCCGACGCGACTTCGAAGACTATATGCCCCAGGTCTGCGCCCCGAGATGCCTCGAACAGGCTGAGTACGCCGGCGGCGAGTATGAGCAGAAAGACGGCTTTGATGAAATATACGACCGCCGCGTTTATAGTGGACGCCGAAATGCGTCGCCCGAAGGAGTTTATCTCCCCTCGCTCGTTGGCCCGCTTGATCATGACCAGCAGCACGATATACGCGGTGGCTACCTTTATGCCGCCGGCTATGGATCCGGGGGCGCCGCCAATAAACATAAAAAGTATCGTAATAAGCTTCGAAGGCTGGCGGAGCTCGGTCTGATGCACCGCGTTGAAGCCGGCTGTACGCGGGGTTATGGATTGGAACAGGGCGTTGGCCACCCGGTCCGAAAGGCTCATGCCGGCGAAGGCGTGGTCCCGCTCAAGCAGGAAGAAAGCCGCTGCGCCGCCCACGATCAAAAGGAAGGTGGCGATCAGTATGACCTTCGTGTGATAGCTTAAGCGCTTTTTCTTGCCGCGCAGTAGCCCGGCTATGTCCTGCAGCACGATAAAGCCTATGCCGCCGGTCACGATCAAGGCGGAAATGATGGCCAGCAAGGCGGGCTCGCCCTTAAAGCGCTCCAGGCTGTCGGGGTAGAGCGAGAAACCCGCGTTGCAGAAAGCCGATATAGCATGAAAGGCCGCTGAAAACGCGCTACCCCGCGCTCCGGCTTCCTCGAAGAAGCGGTAGAGAGCCAGCGCTCCCAAGGCCTCGATGGCAACGGTAAAAAACACGATAGCCCGGACTATCTTTATAGGATCGTGCTCGACCCCGTCCACGGAATAGCTTCGGATGGTCTTGAGCCGCCGGAACGGCAGGCGCCGCCCCGGCACGATCAGGAGTATGGAGGTGAAGGATATGATGCCAAGGCCGCCCACTTGAATGAGCAGCATGATGACGATTTGCCCGAAGCGGGTAAAATCGGCGGTATCCACCGTCACGAGGCCGGTGACGCATACCGCGGAGGTGGCGGTAAAGAGCGCGTCGGCCAAAGGCAGGCTCGTCGGGTATCGGGCAGTGCCGGACCAGGCGGCCGGCAGTCCCAGCAACAGGGTACCGAGGGCGATAATCAAAATGAAAAACGAGAGCAGATATACGGTGTCGGATTTTCGGCCCCAATTCATGCTAAAGCTCCAGCCTGAGGCGGTAGCCTACGCCGGGCTCGGTTATGAGCACCTTGGGTACGGAGGGTTCCTTCTCGATCTTCTTACGCAACTGGTTTATATATACCCGCAGGTTATTGTACTCCTGCGCCATGGAAGGTCCCCATACCTCGCGGAGCAAATGATTCCTCGTTATGATTTTGCCCGCATTCCGCACGAGCATCTCTAAAATGGACCATTCAGTGGGCGTAAGGCGTTCTTCCACGCCGTCCCTGAACGCTTCGCGGCTATCCATGCGTATCTCTAGCATGCCCACCTGAACGGGGCGTCCCCATACAGACTTAGGCGTATGGTGCCTCAGGGCCACCTTCATGCGGGATATCAACTCCCCCACGCCAAAGGGCTTAATAATGTAATCATCCGCCCCGGCATCGAGCAGGTCCATGACATCCGTCTCGGCGTCGCGCACGGATACCACGATCACCGGCGTATCGCCACGCTCCCGTATGGCCTTCAGCAGCTCCCGGCCATCTCCATCGGGGAGTCCCAAGTCCAATAACACAAGGCCCGGCTTGACCCCGGTAAATTGACGTAAGCCTTCAGCGCAGGAATCCGCTTCGAATACGCTAAAGTCATTCTTCTCCAGATAGAGGCGTAAGAGCTTACGGATTTGCAGATCGTCGTCCACTACTAATACCGGCGTCATGATTCAGCCTTTCTGGGTATGCGCAAAACGAGAGAAAGGCCGCCGCCCTCGGCGTTTCCGGCTTCTATCCTTCCTCCATGGGCCTCGACTATGCCTTTGCATATGGAGAGCCCCAAGCCGCAGCCCTGCTTGGCCGCGCTGCTCTCGCCCCTAAAAAAAGTATCGAAAAGCAGCGGTATTTCGCGGGCGCGTACGCCCGGGCCATTATCGGAAAAGCGGATCGATGAAAACCCGGATCGCGTTTCGCCGTCGATGAAAAGCGTGGAGCCAGGGGGCGTATAGCTGGTAAAATTCCTCAGTACATTCCTAAAGACCTGAACCATTAGGGAGGGATCGGCCTCTATCTCAAAATCATGAGCGTCTTCACCCAATTTGATAGTCCTACCGTCCAAATCCATCCCAAGAGCCATCTGTGCCGCCCCCAAGAGCTCGCTTAAATAGGCGATTTCCACTCGCGGCTGCAATCGCCCCGCTTCGAGGCGGCTCATGGCCAGCAAATCCTCTACGAGCGCATTAAGCCTATTGGCGGCGATGAGCGTTTCGTTCAATAATGCGGAACGGAGCTGCATGTCCTCGTCGCTCCCATTATCAAGCAGGCCGCTCACCGCCCCTTTAATCGTGGTCAAAGGCGTACGGAGTTCATGAGACACGTGGTTAAGCAGTATTTTCGATAGCCGCGCCGATTCACCCGCCATTTTATTCCGCTCATTCTCGGCGGACAGCAATTCGCGCTCAAGCGCTAAGGCGATATTATCCGCGAGCGCCGCCAGGAGTTCCCGGCTTTCCCCCTTGATAGCCGGAGCGCCCTTGCCATCGACGAATAAGAGGCCTACGACGGTTTCTTGCGATCCAAGGGGATAATAAAAACGGTCGTTCCCGTCCGCTACGCTTTTCTTATCCACGAAGCATTGCGTGGCGATTTCTCCCCTGAAGGCCGAATCCTGCCATTGAGAATCGGCCGAATCGCCCGCCGCCCGCCTGGTATCGAGGCGCCCTTCGGCGTCGCAGAGGAATATCGTTGAAGAGAGCCGCAAATTTTCCGATAGAAAATCTTGCGCCAGGCGCACGATGGCATCAACGCCCCGCACGCGCGCGATCGCTTTCGTGAAGCCATAGAGGAAAGCCATGCGGCGCTCCCTGAGCGAAAGCGCCGACTCCTTTTCCTTGAGCCGGGAAGTAAGGAAGCCCCCGACGAAGGCCGCGAGGAAGAATGCCAGGAACATTAAAATATCTTCCAGGCTGGCTATTGAAAAGGTAAGCCGAGGAGGAATGAACAGGAAATTCCAGAGCAGAGCGCTGAGCAGGGCGCTCGCGATAACGACAAGCCTGCTGCTTACGAAAGGCAGGCTGATTATGGCCCATAGATAGAGTATGGAAATCGAACGGTATCCTAACGCGGGCTGCGCAATAAAGCCTAATGCGGTCACCGAGCCCAAAGCGGCAAGCGCCGCCGGTATTCCCGTGATACCCCCTCGTTGGGGGGAGCGCCTATGGCGGGGCCGCCATAGCGGTACCGGCGCGTTTCCGCGTAGAATAAACAGGTCAAGATCGCCGGATTCCCTTAGTATATCGCCCATAATAGACCGGCGGCCTAAATAGGGCAGCCCTTCATCATCGGCCTTTCCTATTACCAAGGCGTTGGCGCGCTTTATGCGAGCGTAGCGTACGATACAGGCGGCGACCTCATTGTCGACCAAAGACACGATTTCGGCGCCAAGATCCTTTGCCAAGGCGAGGTTTTTCTCTATGCCATCAAAGCTTTCCACCTGGTCACGGCTTCGTACATGAAGCGCGGTCCAAGTGGCATTGAGGCGATGCGCGGTCATGGCTACCCAGCGCACAAGGTATTCTGAATTGCCGCTGCCGGTTACGGCCGCAATGTAGTGCCCTCCGTGGCCAGATTCGCCGCGACCGAGGCTGGCTTCTTCCATAGCAAGACACTATCACCGATCTGCAGCCAGAAGATATTAGGGCAGCGTTAAGATTGAGGGGCAAAGCATTAAGGAGCCGTTAATTGTTTCAATTAGCCTAGGCCGTAGTGCCTATATAGAAAATAGCCTATCCCTATGCCCCCGGTTATGAAGGCGGGCACGGCAAGCACCGCCGTGCCTAGAAGCGGGAAAAGGAGCCCGCTCGATAGGCCTCCCAGGAGAAAGCCGAGCAAGATGGTCGAGAGCAGCTTCAGCTTTTTTTCAGGCATGGCTATGCCGGCCAGGCGGTTGCCCAGGAGCACCCCTATATCGGTAAAGATGCCCGTCAGATGGGTCGTGCGTATGATGGCGCCTGAATAGGTGGTAGCCAAGGCGTTTTGAAGGCCGCTCGCCCCCGAAAGCAAAAGCAGGCTGGCATAAGGCGCACGCTCAAAAAGCGCCCAGGCCAGGCATATGGCCGCAGATTCTATCATAAGGCTTAGGCCATAGCGGCGGCCGAGCTTGAGGTGATAATCCCTGATAATGAAACCGCTCAATACCGAGCCGAGCGTAAAAGCGAGCACGAGGAAGAAGAAATAGGCGCCCTGGGCGTAAGCGCCCTGAGCCACGGCGAGCGCCATGGCGGACGCGCTGCCTGAATGGTGGGTAACCGACTGTCGCAAGGCGCTTTCCAATACGAACACATTGACGCTGCCGGCGGTGAACGCAAGCAATAAAGCGCCTATGCCGACCCAGGCGGGTAATTTCGAGAGCATACGGGTCCTCCGCTTTCATTTATAACTGCCGCTCAGGGCTAAAGAGCATCCCGCGCCCTGGTTAAGGGGCAGGCAGCGCCTTGGCAACGCGTGGAGCCTATACTTTAAAGCGGGAAATTTCTACGATGAGCCGGTCTATGCTCTCCTTATTCCGCTCGCTTATCTGGTCCACGTGCTGCACCGCGTTGTTTATCTCCTGGGTACCCTCGGCCATCTCGTTCATGCTGGCGCTGATTTCCTGGGTTACCCGTGCCAACTGCCGCATCTCGTACAGCACGTCCTTGCTGCCGCTGAGCATCTCGTTCGAGCGCTCCTTCACCGCATTGGTTATGCTCGTGATTTCCGTTAGCGCTTCCAGGATCTGCTTGCTGCCGCTGTTCTGCTCCTGCATGGCGTTTTGGATTATCGACTCCTGCTGGCTTACCGTACCCACCATGGACACTATCGTGTCGAACTGATCGAGGGCGTCTCCCGAGCTTTTGGTGACCAAATCTATGGAACCCTTCAGGCTGTTAAGCACCTGGGTTATGTTCTTCGCCTGCATGCCCGAGTTTTCGGCCAATTTGCGTATCTCATCCGCCACGACCGCGAAGCCACGGCCGGCGTCGCCGGCGTGCGCCGCCTCTATGGCCGCATTCATGGCCAATAGATTGGTTTGATTGGCTATGCCCGCTATCACCGAGCTAGCCTCGAGGAGGCCGGCCGACTCGTTGGCTATGGTCTTGATATTCTCCGACACCGTATTGAGGCCGTTCTGCCCGATCTCGGAAGCCTTGATGAGCTCCTTCACGTTGCCGTTATTCCGGTTCAGGATAGCGCCTACCGACTCCACGTTGGCTATCATCTGGGCTATGGCCGCCGACGACTCGATTATGCTCGCCGATTGCGAAGCCACGTGCTCGTCGAGCTTCTCTATGCTGCCCGCGATCGACTCTATGGTGGCGTTGGATTCCTCCACCCCCGCCGCTTGATTGATGATCTGGTTTTTCACCCCGTTTATATTCGAGCTAATCTGATTCACGGCCGCGGCCGTCTGCGACATGCTGCTGGCCATATCCGAGCCTATGGTCTGGAGTGAGCCGGCCTGCGCCTGTATAGCCACGATAAGGTTCTTTATTTTCTCGAAGCTCTGGTTCACGTAGTGGGACAGCCGCCCTATTTCGTCCTTGCCATTCGCCGGCAGGCGCTTCGTCAGGTCCCCTTCGCCCTCCGATATATCCTTCAAGAGCGTTTTGACCTGTACGATAGGCCTGGACAGGCCCCTGGCGAACAGGAGCGTTAAGGCAAGGGTTATCAGTACGGCCGCCGCCAGGAAAAGCAGCATCTGGCCGCGCAGGCGCAGCACGTCGGCATATACTTCTTTAGAGGTGGCCCCCACCGCCACGGACCAGTCGGTGCCCTGTATAGGCGCGAAGCCATAGAGCATTTCCTGGCCGTCTAGCGTATAGGAGCCGAAGGAATTCTCCCCGGCCATCATGCGCTTCATCAAGCTGGCTATGCCGAGGTACTCGGGTTTCTCCGCGCTCTCCAAGACGAAATTCTTAATCTGCAGCACATAGTCCTTATTCCCGTGCGCCACCAACGCGCCTTTGGCGTTGATAATGAAGGTATGGCTTAAATTGCCGTAGCGTATCCGCTCCGTGATGGTGGATAGCATGCCTCCGTCCAGCCTCGCTATCAAAACGGCCCCCTTGGTATTCGGGGCGGTATATACCGGCGTCGCCAGCATGATAACGGCCTGGTTGGTTACGCGGCTTATCAGCACGTCAGAAAAATTGGAGGCTCCGTCGACGGCCTTCTTAAAGTAATCGCGATCGCCGAGCTGGGCGCTACTGTTATCGTGATAGCGGGCCGCGCCATCCATGGATACGAGACCCATGCCCAGGTAGCCCAAGCGGGTCAGCTCCGCGCCCAGCAGCACCTGCTGCCGTTCCCAATCCATGCTCCGCATGACCGGGTTGTTGGCTACCCCTTCGATACTCGCAATATAGTTGTCCATGCGCGCGCGTACCAGCTTGCTCGCCTCGTTAGCCATGGTCTTGAGCGACGCGGTGATCGAGCGCTCGAGGGCCGCTTTAGTGGCGCTATACGCTATGGCGCTCAGGCCCGCGCTGCTAGCGATAACCAAGAAGGCTATAATAGCCGTAAGCTTGAAGCCAATGCTTAAATCCCTGATTTTCATGCCGAAGCTTCCCTCTGCGATAATGGAGATTGTAAAGTTTTAACTTGTAAAAATAACTCTAGGGGCGATTCGCCCCACTGTCAAGCGCAAGCGCTTAATCTGCCGCGCGGGCGCAAGCCTAGACCGAAAAGCCCCTGAAGGCTATTCTTGACCATCGCGTGGAGGTTCCATCTATGTTCGGTAGGAAAAAAAGCTTCGGCCTGGCCCTAGGGGGCGGCGCGGCGCGCGGATTCGCCCACATAGGCGTATTGAAGGCCCTCGACGAAGCGGGCCTAAAGCCCGCCTATGTGGCCGGCACCAGCGTAGGCAGCCTCATAGGCGCGCTATACTGCTCCGGCCTCTCATGGCGGCAAATCTGGCAGGAAGCGCTTACCCTCGACTGGAAAGACCTCGTCAAGCTCAGCGTGCCCACGCTCGGCCTCGTCAACCCGAGCAAGCTCGAGGAGCTGGTGCAGCGCCTCTCGGGCGGACGCGCGATCGACGCCTTGCCCGTGCCCTTCAAGGCGGTAGCGGTGGACCTGGTATCGGGCAAAGAAGTCGTCATCGGCACGGGGCCGGTGGGCAGGGCGGTGCGCGCGAGCTGCAGCATACCGGGCATCTTCATACCGCTGGACGACGGCGAGCGGCTCCTGGCGGACGGCGGAGTCCTCAACAACCTGCCCTCCGAAACCGTGCGCTCCATGGGCGCTAGCTTCGTCGTGGCGGTAGACCTGACCAGCAGCGGCGGAGACGCGCATAAAAAGCCCGAGAACCTCGTGGAAGTGCTCATCGACAGCGCCTTCATATTCATGAACAATTCCGGGGCACGCGGCCGCGCCGTGGCGGACCTTCTCATCGAGCCCGCGCTTTCCGGCTTCGGCTACCACGATATGAGCCGCAAACAGGAAATGCTTGATGCCGGCTACGAGGCCATGCGGGCGCGGCTCAAGCCGCTTATCAAGCGCTTCAGGCGCTGATCGCGGGTAGGCTCGGAGGGGGAGCGCGGAAGCATGATACCGGCCGCTCCCTTTGCCTAGCCTTGGACCGCGGAGGCTGCGGCTCCCCCTCGCTCCGAAGTCCTCGCTCCGCTCCGGGCTTCTCCGCTACCCCCACGCAAGGCCGAGGGCAGCAAGGCGCGCCCTCGCGTTAAAGCTCGATTGACAAGCGCGGGAAGCCCCTTTAGCATGGCAGCATCATAAACGATACGCCATAACGCGCGGGGCGGGGGTTGTCGATGGATACGCAGGGCGCTTCGATGGCCGCTATCTGGCTATCCCAGGCGGCGGCCGCCGCGGTTTTCGTGTACGCTTTTTCCAGCGTCAAAATACTAGCCATCAACCCCAAAGGACGAGCCAACCGCGTCGCCGCCGCCCTCTGCGCTACCCTCGCGCTCTGGGCCCTCCAGGCCGCCCTCTCCTACTCGACGCCCTATCCCGGCCTTACCGTGGCGCTCGCGAGGCTACTATCCTGGACCTGGACCTTCTTCCCGGTGCTCGGCTACCACCTCAGCCTGGAGCTCCGCGACCCTCCCGGCCGCGCGCACGCGCCGAGCCCGAAGGAAAGGCGAAGCTTCCGCCCCAGCCGTATCATCCTGGCGGCCGGCTACCTTGGCGCCGCCTATCTCTACTACCTCCTGGCCTGGCCCCTGCTTTTAGGAGCCGAGCGGCGGGCAGGCTACTGGTCCGTAGGGATCATGCCGGGACCGGGCTTCGCCGCCTTCTCGGCCTTTTATTTATGCTTTAACCTACTCGGCATAGCCACGGTGGCCGGGTCGCTCATACGGGCGCGGAACCGGCGGGAGCGGCGGAGGCTCTCTATCGTCGCCCTTACCCACGCCGTATCCATACTGGGCGGCTTTACCACGGACACCGTGCTCGGCATCCTCGGCATAGACTTCCCCCGCGTCGGCGTGCTCTGGGCCGGCGTGTGGGCGCTGGGCCTCAACGTGGCCATGGCCAAATACGGCTTCCTCTCTCCCTTTTCCGCCAAGGAAATCGGCCTCCTCATGGATCGCTTCATCGAGCGCTCCATGGACGGCATCGTAGTATGCGACGGCTCGGGCCGCGTCATCTATTGGAACGCGCCTTTGGCGGAGCATACCGGCATAGGTCCAGAAGAGGCCAGGGCCGCCACCCTCGACGAGCTCTACGGACGGCTCGCCATCCGCCCGGAGGGCCGCCTCCTATCTCCGGAGCTGGCCCGTTCCATAGCGGCGTCCAGCGGGCCGGGAGCCGCGCGCCTTACCGAGCTCGAGATCAAGCGGCCGGACGGCGGCCTGCGCTGGCTGCAGGCCAGCGCCTTCATCATCCCCGGCGAAGACGGGGATATACTCGCCTTTATCGTGCGCGACATCAGCAAGGAGCGCCTGGCGGCCGAGGAAGCCCTTGATAGGCTTCGGCGCCAAGTCCACGCGCAGAAAATGGAAGCCCTCGGCGCGCTGGCCGCCGGCATCGCCCATGACTTTAACAATACGCTTGGAGGCATAGTCGGCGCCGCGTCCGTGATTCGGGCCTGCCTCGACGATCTGGCCAGATGCCCGCCGGAAGTAAGGCGGGGCGTGGAGATCATAGAAGGCTCGACGCAGCGCGCGGCGAGCTCCATCCGCGGGCTCATGGCCTTCGCCAAGGACATACCCCATCGGAGCGGCGCCTTCCGCCTAGGAGAAGCGGCGGCGCGCGTGAGCGAGCTGGCGCGCCGCT
>JBGSKZ010000089.1:0-11573 GCA_041741035.1 Treponematales bacterium | reverse complement strand
CCGCCCTGGCCCTCCGCGGCAGCGCGGCGCAATTGCCTCAGGTACGGCTGGAGCTTCCCGAGCGCGCCATAGGCAAAAATAGCGCCGCCGCCGTGCGCTCCGGCATAGTGCTCGGCTACCGGGGGCTTTCAAGCGCCATAGTCGCGGGCATGAGGGCGGAGTTGGCCGAAGAGGCCGCCCTCATAGGAACGGGCGACGAGCTTGGGCGCGCTGTGCTCGAGGGCCTCGGCTGCCGAGCTTTCGTGCCCGACCTTACCCTTGAGGGTTTGGCCCTCATAGCGCAGCGTAACGGCTACGCGCCGGGAGCCTAGGGCTCCGGCCGCGCGATTTCGGCCGCTGTTGACACGATACGCCCCTTTCCTGTATAAAAGCCGGGCACAGGCAATGGCGGCGTAGCTCAGTTGGCAGAGCAAACGGCTCATATCCGTTGTGTCGAGGGTCCGAGTCCCCCCGCCGCCATCAGTAATCGCCGAGCCGCTCCGTTAGGGGCGGCTTTTTTATTCTCTTAGGTGAAAGGAGGATGCATGGTATCCACCGATTGGAAAGACAAGGCCTACGACGATACCTTCAACGAGACCATGGCAAGCCTTCAACGAAGGAAGGCTGAAGATTCAGGCTTCTCTCCGGAGGGGGCCCGTGGTATACTCGCTCACCTTTATATTCAAGACGGCAATGATTGGGTAGGGCGCGGGGAGCTGCAGGACTTGCATATGCAGGCGAGCATAGCCGCGCATGAGGCCTTCATAGCCGCATGGGAACGGGAGCTTACATAATGGCACTAGAGCTAAGAAGAGTCGAAAGCAAGGCCGACCTGAAGCGTTTTATCCAATTCCCGCTGGAGCTCTACAGGGACAGCCCCTATTGGGTGCCGCCGCTCGCGCTCGACGACATGGGCACGCTCGACCTGAGCAAGAACCCCGCCGGCGAATTCTGCGAGTCCAGTTACTGGCTGGCCTATCGCGACGGCAAGGCGGTAGGCAGAATAGCCGCCATCGTGAACAATGCCTATGTCAAGAAATGGGGCAAGAAGCTAGGGCGCTTCGGCTGGTTCGACGTGGCCGAGGATTTCGAGGCCGCCCAGGCCTTGCTATCCGCCGCCGAGGCATGGGTGAAGGGCAAGGGCCTGGAAGGCCTGCACGGGCCTTTGGGCTTCACTGATTTGGACCGCGAGGGCATGCTGGTAGAGGGCTTCGACCAGCGGGGCACCATGGCCACGAATTATAACCATCCTTACTATTCCGCCTTCCTCGAGCGCCTTGGCTACGCCAAGGACGTGGACTGGATAGAATTCATCGTGCGCGTGCCCGAGGCCATACCCGAGAAGGTGCTCAGGGTGAACGAGCTCATAGCCAAGCGCACCGGCGTCACGCTCTTTACCTGGCAGAAGCCCAAGGACCTCGTCAAGCGTTACGGTGACCAGATTTTCGATTTGCTGGACGAGGCTTATGCTGGGCTCTACGGCACCACGCCGCTTACCCGCGCTCAAGTGCAATTTTATATCAAGCAGTACCTTGGCTTCGTGGACCCGCGCTTCACCAAGGTCATGATAGACGAGAACAAGAAACTCATAGGCTTCGGCATATCCATGCCGAGCCTATCCGACGCGCTCATGAAGTCCAGGGGGCGTTTGTTTCCCCTCGGCTGGTACCGCCTGCTCAAGGCGCTCAAGAACCCCGAGGTGATAGACATGTACCTCGTGGCCGTAAAGCCCGAATACCAGTCCCGCGGCGTCGTAGCCATACTGATGACCGACCTCAACCGCAGCGCCATGCAGGCAGGGGTGAAGTACGCCGAGAGCAATCCCGAGTTGGAAACCAATCTGGCCGTGCAGCAGCTTTGGAAGGACTACGAGCGCAGGCAACACAAGCGCAGGCGCGTGTACATTAAGGCTCTCTGACAGAGCGCGGCCCGGGCTTGACCGGGCCGTTTTTTTATGCCTCGTCGGAATTTTCTTCGAAGATACGCTCGAAATCCGTCTGCAGTTCCATGAATACGCTCACGATCTGCGGGTCGAAGTGCGTGGTCTTGTCCGCGGTTATGAGCAGGGCCGCGCGCTTATGGTCGAAAGGCGCCTTGTAGCTGCGTTTCATGCGCAGCGCGTCGTACACGTCCGCGAGCGCCACGATGCGGGCGGGCAGGGGTATCATGTCCCCCATGAGTCTGTAGGGGTAGCCGGTGCCGTTCCACCACTCGTGGTGGGACTGGGCTATCTGCTTGGCCATGGGGTTGGGATAGCCTGAAAGGATAAAGGCGCCGTTTATCGTATGCTCTTTCATGATAGCCCACTCGAACTCGTTGAGCGGGCCGTTCTTGTTGAGTATATCGTCCGGCGTGCCTATCTTGCCCACGTCGTGCATGGCGGCCAGGAAACCAATGCTCTCGACGAAATCCACGTCCACGTCGGGCCAGCGCTCGTCCCCGTACATGGCCGCTGCCATGACGTGGCAATAGCGGTTTACCCGCTCGATATGGTGGCCCGTGTCGCGGTCCTTGAGCTTGGATGCCTGCAGGAGCCCCGAGTATGTGCCTCGCAGGAAACTCTTATGCTCGTCGGTAACGTCGTCCATCATCACCACCCAGGCTATGGGTTCGTGGCCCGGTATATCGTCGGGCTTGAACGGCATGATGTGCGCCTTGGTGAGCATGCTCCCCGCGTATTTGGCGTGATGGTTCAGGTTGCCCTTCCAGTAGTAGCCTTTACTCTTGTCCTTGAGGTTCTTTATGAGCGCGGTAGTTTCCTCGTCGCTCAGGCAGCGCGAGAAGGTGCTAAGGAAGGAATTGCGTTGGGGGTACTCGAAGGAACGTATGACGGTATTAAAGGCGTCGTTCTTGTAGAGGAAATTCAAAGATGAATCGAGCAGAGCCACGGGCTGGGGCAGGACGCTGTAGGATGATATGATATTCTTTATGCAGCTCAGGTTCAGGAGCGTGGAATCCGCGCGGGGCTCTTTGGGCGAGGCTTCTCTGGGGGCCTCGTCTAGAGGTTCCAGTTCCGCTATGTTCTCAAGCCTGGCGAATTTATCCATGCTTACCCCTTGGCCGCGCCTTCCTCCGCGTCGCTCGCCCGAAGGTAGTTCGGCGCCGCGCCGGAAGGGGATGGCCCCTTCTTCATATAGCGTTCAAGCCCCAGTTCCACGAGCGAGGCAACCGGCGAGCGACGCCTGGCGGCGGCCAGCCTGAAACCGGACCGGTCCGCGCCTATGCCTTCGAGCAAATCGGTATCGGGACCCACGAAGAGCACTTCCGGATAGCCGTTGACGCGGCGTATCACACTCTCAAGCGTATCGTCGAACGGCCCCGAGCGCAATGCCGAACCCTCATATATCGCATAGAAAAAGCGGGAACGCTTGGCGTCGATTAGGGGTACCACGATCGGCGCGCAGCCTTCCCACTCCGCGGCATAGGCGTCAAGGGTGGATACGGCCACGAAAGGCCTCGATAGGCCTAGGGCCAGCCCTTTGGCCGTGGCCATGGCTATGCGCAGGCCCGTGAAGGAACCCGGGCCTTCCGCGCATACGATCAGGTCAAGGTCGGCCTTGGCTATGCCCGCCTCTGCCAAGCAGTACTCAATGGAACTCATGAGCCGCTCGGAATGCCGGAAGCCCGCGTCCAAGGACAGGGTCACGAGGCTCCTGCCGGCCGCCGCCGCGTGTCCCCGTTCCTCCCTGTAGGGATGCTTGGCAACGCGAGGTACCCGCTCGGCGTCGCCATAGCCCCGGCCCAGGGCTACGGCCATGACCTCGGTGGAGCAGTCTATGGCCAGTATGTTCAACGCAGGAGCTCCTCGATATTGCCGCTGATCCGTATCCGCCGCGAGCCGTCGCTTTGCGGTTCTATGGCTAATTCTATGGCGTGGGCTGGAATCGCCCGGGCGACTCGTTCGCTCCATTCCACCGCGCATATGCCGTCCCCGTAAAGATAGCGCCTGGCATCCATGAGTTCAAATTCGTCCGCCGAGCCGAGGCGGTAGGCGTCTATGTGATAGAGGGGAAGGCGTCCCCCGCCGTATTCGTTTACCAGGGTATAGGTGGGGCTCGTTACCGGATCCGTAATGCCTAGGCCGCGCGCGAGCCCCCGCGTAAAGGCCGTCTTGCCTGCGCCCAAGCCTCCCTTGAAGGCTATGACCGTCCCCGCCTGAGCCAAGCCCGCTATGCGCTCGGCCAGGGCCTCGGTGTCTTCAACCCTTGGGCAGCTGAATTCTATCAGGGGAGGCTCCCCTGTTCCTGGAGCTCGAGTATGTGGCTCTTTATCGTGTTCACCACGGGTAAGAGCGGATAGTCAAGTTCGTCGAGCAGGGTAACGCGCACGTCGACGCCGCCTACCGGTTTGTGCTCCACGACGAATTCTATGGCAATGCCGAGATTTTTCTCCAGGAATTCGAGTATAGCCTCGGCATTATACTCTTTCCGGTAATAAATGGGAGTTTCTTTCCGTTGTATGTTTATAAGCTTAATAAGCCGCATTATGGGCAATTGTAGTCTGCATGGCGCTCCAGGTCAAGAATGGGCCTTGCGACGGCTCGGCCTTAATCGTAACCGTACACGTAGGCAAGAATCTCATTGACCGTCTTGCGGCTGATCTTCACGAATTTCAGATGCATGGCGCTGCCGCTCCTGAGCCTGCTCACGCGCACGACGCTCGCGTACGCCGAGCGGTCGCCCACGCCCACGTCGAAGCTAAGCTTCACGAAATCGCCCACGTGGGCTGGGCTCATCGTTTGCATGGACAGCCCTCCGGCGGACATGTCGATGATAATGCCGGGGACGGCCGCTTTTTCCACCTGTACGGTCTTGACTACCTTGCCGCGGTCCCGGGCCGCATGCACGTGCATGAGGAAGAAGCGGCAGGAAAGCCTCGCTTCCCTGCGCTCATGCCTGCGGGAAGGCAGCTGCTTTATGGCGTCGCTATGCGACAGGGCCAAAAACTGCCGGCCGTCCACGTTCACTAAGCCCTTGGAGCGGGATTGGAAGTTGTAGCCCACGTGATTGCCGGCATAGAAGAATACCTTTATTTTCGCTCCCCGGGGAAAGCGTATGGGGGAGCCGAAAGCGTCCAGGGCCGGTTCGACGTACAGGGCCTTGCTTTCGTTTACGGCCAGTATCGACGAATAATGCGCTTCCTTAACGCTTACCAGGGACAAAGGCGTGCGCGGCTTGAGCTGGCGGCTTGAGCGTACGGGGTTGCCCGCGGTGAAGCGCAGTTGCATGGCCTCGCGTATCGAGAAGAGCTGCCCCTTGAGCTGCTCCGCGCTTTCTTCGGTATCGGCATGGCGTTCTATGTATTTGAAAGAGTTCTTTATAAAGGAATCGAGCTGGGCTCGCGAAGAAAAAATGGCTTGTGGGCTTGATACGCCGAGCTTCCGCGCGTAATGCTCAAGGAACTCGGTTTCCCCTTCCGAGAAGCCTATATCGTAGGCGCGGCGCTTGAACGCGCTATGCGAAAAGCCCTGGCTTGGGCGCGCTATGCTGATCGACTCGCCGCCCAGCGCTTTCTTGATAAGGCTGTAGAGTATGGCTAAGGCAATGAGCCCGCCGACCACGCCCAGGAAGATGTAGGTATCGCGGGGATCGCTTTCCTTCCAGTAGGTAACCTGGGCTAAGAGCGCAACGCCGTTCATGGTTTCCTTATCGCCGCGTCGGTAGCGCTGAAAAGGGCTTCGAGCCTGGGCACGATCTCATATTCGGCCAGGTCGCCTATGAGGACGCCGTCCTTATGCTCAAAGGCTCCCGCGAGTTCCCGGAGTATATCGTTGAAGCCGTTGAAAAAGATTTCCCAGCTCTGCCCCGCTATGGACATGTCAGTCGCTTTGCCGAGGGCCTTGGCGAACTCGGGCAGGAGGCGCACGGTTTTGTTGATAAGCTCGACGGTGAGCATCATGCTCCGCATGGCCTCGGCGTCTTTGCCCGTCTGCATGCGTACGGGCACTTCCTTAAGGTCGCCCTTGATAGCCTGGAAGAGGCGGGCGGCGCCTTTCATGCTGGCTACGGGATCCTCTATCTCGGCGAGGCGCTCGCTGAAGAATGAATGAAGCTTAGGCAGGGACTGCTGCAGCGCCGCGGGCCCGGCGGCGAGGTCCTCGCCGAGCGCTACGAGGAAGCTTTCCTCCTCCGCGGAATAGAGGCCGCCGAAGGCGTTGTGGTAGCGCGTAAAGGTATCGCGTATACCGCTTAGGTCCCCTCCATCCGACTGCGCCACCGCATCGAGGAATTCAAGCAGGGTTCGCATGGCGCTCGCCCGCATGGATGAGGAGGATTCCGCGTGTATGTCCAGCCGCCCGGGGCCGTCCACGGCTGTGGACGCTAGGCCGGGCAGCGACTCGGGCGCCACGTTCTCGCCATTCAAGGCTATGGCTATGATGATGCTTCCGGCCGCTTCGAGCCTCTCGTCGAGCTCCCCGAGCAATTCCGCAAGGGTCCTGCCTTCCACGCTAAAGCTCGCGGGGGTTCCGTTTACGTAGATTTCCATGCTCTTCCTTTCGTCAGCCCCAAAGCGCGCGCAGCGGCGATTCGGCTATTTGTTCTGGTTACTGAAATTATCCCAAGCCCCCGCGGAGCTTTCCAGCTGGCCGAGGGCGCCCTCCATCATGCCGTACTTGCGGCGCAGGTCTTCTTCCTTGCGTACCAGCTGCTGGTCGTAATTGGCTATCTCTTTTTGGGTGCGGTCTATCTGGCTGTCTATGGTACTCGTTTTTAAGGCCAGTATGCCGCCGGTTTCCACATAACCGCGGGTAAGCGCGTCCAGCTTGAACGCGGCGCCGGTATCGATGATGAGGTCGCCGTCGCTATCGTAGCCGAAACTCTCCTTGCTTTTTATGAACGAGTCTTTCAAGGCGCGGTCAAGCCCCGCCTCGTTGATCTCCAGGTAGCCGCGGAGGCGCGTTGCGTCATAGCCGCCGCCGCTGCTCGAATTGGTGCTTATGCCCAAGGACGAAAGGAGGGCGACGCCGTCGCTGGTTTCGTACGGGTCCATCATGATGCGCTGCAGGCTGGTGCGTATGCTGGAGAGCGTGGAGTCGCCCTGCAGGAGCCCGAGGCGCTCCTCGTAGGTCTTGCGCTCGTCCGCGGTAAAATACGCGATCTCCTCGAGTATGGCGGAGTCCTTCCTGCTTAGGATGTTTACCTCTGCCATTAGCCGGTTGTAGCGGCCCACGAAGTCTATGACGGCGTCCTTGGCGGCCTGCCGGTTCGGCTCTATTTTAAGCTGTACGGTATCCTTGGACGCCTGCAGCAGGTCTATCGTTACCCCGGGAATAAGGTCGTCTATCTTGTTGCTCGAACGTATCACCTCTATGCCGTCCATGCGCACGATAGCGTCGGCGGCGCTGGCGACGGCGTTCTTAGGCCTGTAGCCGGCGACTTCGCTGGGATCGTATACGCGCACGCTCCGCAGGTTAACGTCCCGGTGGGTATTGTCATTGCGTATGCCTAAGCCCGACACGCTGTCCGCGTATACGGAAAGAGGCACGGTAATGGTCTTATAGCCCTCGCCGGGCTGCACGGGCGGCAAAGGGATGGAGCGGCCCGACCCGTCGATGAGGAAGAGCACGCGCTCGCTGTCCACGCGGGGCGGGGGAGGGGGAGGCGTAAGGTCGGGCAGTATGGCCGCCGAGGGCGCGCTCTCTATGCGTATGCCCTCGTATTCGATAGCCCCGGTGGGCGGAATAGATGGGCCTAGCGCGGGGGCCGGGGGCAGGGAGCCCGCCCGCTCCGCCAATTCGAGCTCTATTTCCATCACGAGGCCGGCGCTGGCCAGGGGAGCATCGAGCCGCGTGGCCGCTTCGCCGCCGGGCAGGACCTTGAGGCCCTGGGCGCTGCTGACGAGCTTGCCGCCGTCCAGCGCCTTCTCAAAGCGCGCGGGTTTGTCCATGGCCAGCTCGCGGCTTGAGCTTTTGCCCGGCTCGATAAGGCCGACGCTTAAGCCCAGGGCCTCCGCGGCCTCGCTTAGGACGAGGCGATTATCCTTGCCGGTGCGCAAGGCCTCTATGACGAGCACGCGCTCGCTGGCGGTAACGTTGACGAGCGAGGCGCGTATAGTGTCGCCGCCCTTACGGTTTAGCGCGCCTACGAAGTCGCTTAAGCTGCCGCCGTTGTATGCGAGGCGCACGGCGCGGTCGCCCACGGTAAACACGTAATTGCCCGCGGCTACCCGCGCGTCGCTAGCCAAGCGGTCGGACATGAAGCGATCGGCGGAGGCGGTCTGCACCACCTGCAGGGCCTTAGTCTCCTCCATGGCCTCCCGGGTGGCGCTGGCGCTGAGTATGGACGTATCGGAAGAATTAGCTACGCGCTCATTAAAGGGATTTTGGAAGGAAAACAGGGAACGGGAGCTCTCCCGGAGGGACGTAAGCCTGCGGCCCAAGTCCATCCAGACCGTGCGCTGCAGCTCGACCTGCTCAAGCCTTTCGGCGGCGCGGTCGCGCGGAATGCGCTCCACCTTCATGAGGTCTTCTATGAGTTTCTGCGTGTCGTACTTGCTCGTTACGCCTGGAATGCTGAAGTCCGACATGGGGGGCTAATCTCCTCTGCTCTATTCTAGCACGGAATAGAGCCGCCGCAGTAGCTTAAGGGAGTACTTATGCCCGTTCGTCGAACAGTATGCCTATTACCTCGCGTATGCGCTCATGCACATGCTGTACCTCGGCGGCGGGGATCTCCCTTATAACCTTATCGGTTTCGGTGTCGATCACCTTGACTACCACCATCCCGAGCTTCTCGTTGAGGCTGAACGATAGGCGCTTATTGAACGCCGCGCTCACCTCGCTCAATTCATTGAGAGCGGCCTGTATCGAGATGGGCGGTTCCGATTTCATGAGGTCCGCTTTAGGCTGCACGGCCTTGGGCGTTAGGGGTTCCTTAACCTGGGATGCTATGACCGGATGTATGGATTGAGCCGTAGTTACGGCGGAAACATCGAGCGACATACCTTCCTCCTTGGAAAAGAAGGCAAGGGAGGGGGGCGCGATCCCCTCCCGTACCCGGTAGAAGCGATTCGTTACAGAAAGACGACGTCCAGGAAGCTCTCTATCACGAATTTTTGAACGGTAAGCGTTAACCCAACAATTGCATTACGCCCTGGGTCCTGGTGTTAGCCTGGGCGAGCATGGCGCCGCCGGCCTGGGACAGGATGGAATTCTTTACGTAGTTCACCATCTCGTTTGCCATGTCGGTATCGCGTATGCGGCTTTCCGCGGCTTGCAGGTTCTCGGCCGCTATGGACACGCCCTTGGCGGCCATTTCGAAGCGGTTCTGATAGGCGCCAAGGTCGGCGCGCTGCTTTGATACGGTCCTTAAGGCCGCGTCAAGAACGCCGATGGACTGGTTGGCTTTTTCAGGATCTTCGATAGAAATGGTCTCTTCGGTACCCTGCGCGCCCTGGAGGCCAAGAGCCCCGGCAGACATGTTGCCGATGTAGATGCGCTCGTTCTGGTCCATGTTGGCGCCCACTTGCAGCTGCATAACCTGGTTGCCGTCCTGGGCAAAGCGCCCGGTCAGGAGGTTCATGCCGTTGAACTGAGCGTGGCTGGCGATGCGGTTCACTTCATCGATCAGCTGAGAAACCTCGACCTGGATCTGCATGCGGTCTTCAGCGGTATAAATGCCGTTGGAAGACTGTACGGCCAGCTCGCGGACGCGGTGCAGTATGTCCTGCGTCTCCTGGAGGTAACCCTCGGTGGTCTGGATGAAGGATACGCCGTTCTCGATATTCTTGGTAGCCTGATTGAGGCCGCGTATCTGGCTGCGAAGTTTCTCGGAAACCGCGAGGCCAGAAGCATCGTCGCCGGCGCGATTGATGCGCATGCCGGAAGCGAGTTTCTCCATGTTCTTCGTGAGCTCGTTCTGCGTGACTCCCAGTGCCCTAGAAGCATACATTGCGCTCATGTTGTGGTTGATGATCATATAACCCTCCTTGCGGAACTAACGTCGCGGCAATCCGTGCCGCGCGTCCCGTGCGCATGGCTTTAGGGGCCGGGATTATAAGGTTCGCGCCCTATCCCGTCCGTTCGTGCCCCGCGCGACGGGGAACCGGCCCCTGGATAAAAAGGGGCGCCTCTCCGTCGGCATGCGCATGAGGGTATTTGTCAAAGACCGCGCGGCTACGAACGGCCAAAGCTGGCCATAGCCGCAAAGGCGGGGCGCCCAAAGGGCGACCCGCCACTCGCTCAAATTAGAGTATACTCCCTTACTGGAGCAACTGCAAGACTGAAGCCGTTTTCTGGTTCGCCTGGGCGAGCATAGCGCTCGACGCCTGCATGAGGATGCGGTTCTTGGTGTATTCCACCATCTCGCTCGCCATGTCGGAGTCGCGTATGCGGCTTTCGGCTGCCTGGAGGTTCTCGGCTCCTATATCGATGCCCTTGATGGCGTGCTCGAGCCTGTTCTGATAGGCGCCGAGGTCCGCGCGCTGCTTGTTGACCTTGGTAAGGGCGGCGTCAAGGACGCCTATGGAGCGGTTCGCGCTCTCGGGGGTCTCGAGGGTAAGGATGCCATCGCTGCCTATTTCCTTCACTCCCAAGCCCTTAGCGGTCATGGTGCCGATGAATACGCGCTCGCGCTGATCCATGTTCGCGCCTATGTGGAACCACATGGAGCCGGTCACCAGGTTTTCGCCGTCCTCGCGGGCGAAGCGGCCGGTGAGCAGGTTCATGCCGTTGAACTGGGCATGGCTGGCTATGCGGTCGATTTCGTCGATGAGCTGGGAAACTTCCACCTGGATCTGCATGCGGTCTTCGGCGGTGTATATGCCGTTGGATGCCTGTACGGACAGTTCGCGCAGGCGCTGGATGATGTCCTGGCTCTCCTGCAGGTAGCCTTCGGTGGTCTGTATAAAGGAAATGCCGTTGGCGGCGTTCTTGGATGCCTGATTCAGGCCCCTGATCTGCGAACGCATTTTCTCGGAAACGGCCAGGCCGGAAGCGTCGTCGCCGGCGCGGTTGATCCTAAGGCCGGAACTGAGCTTCTCCATGTTCTTGTCGATGTTGCCGTTGTTGATGCCGAACTGGCGATTGGAATACATAGCGCTAAGGTTGTGATTAATGATCATGACTTCCTCCTTGAGTCGTAACGGGTCGCATCCTTGCTTCCCGATCCGGAAACGATTACGGGCAGTTACCCTACGCCTTGCCTGGCCTCCCTCAGTGCGCGTACGCGGCGGCTGGCTTTCCCTACGGAAAAACGCTTAATGCCGCTCGCGAAGCTGCCGATCATCGTAGAGTGGGGTAGCCCCGCGGTAACCGATGCTATGACCGGATCCTAAGGACAGCGCACTCCGCTTTGTGTATCGGCAGGCCGGGCCTATTACTTGAGCCTTATTTGAGCCCGCCACGCCGATTTCTTAATCTTAGTTCCCCCGAGCGCGCGCGGCGGGTGTATACTGCTTTCCATGAAAACAGAAGAATTTTCGTATATAGCCGACGACGGCAAGAGCGTCCACGTGTACCACTGGGCGCCTGAATCCAAGGCCAAGGCTTGCCTGCTCATAGCGCACGGCATGGCGGAGCACGCGGGACGCTACGGTCACTTCGCCGCGGCGATGTGCGCGGCAGGCTACGAGCTCTGGGCGCCCGACCACCGTGG
>JBGSKZ010000088.1:0-1973 GCA_041741035.1 Treponematales bacterium | reverse complement strand
AAAGACGTGGCCGGAGCCATGAAAGGTTTAGGCTTATAAGTTACTAAGCTGCGCACGGACGCGCAGCTATTCGTCGGCCGGCGCGGCGTATCGAGCCGGTACGTCATGGACGACGACGAGGGGGTAGCGGAGAACCGTTCGGCCAAGCCGAACGTTCGCAGCGAGGGGGATACTTCCCCCTCCTTAATAAACAAGGAGCGACTAATGATCGATTTACGGATAAACGAACAGGCCCGCAAGAAGAACATACAGCGCTGCAAAGAGAAGGGCATTATATTGCCTACTTACGAGCAGATGCGCGACCCGTCCAAGATACCGCAGCAGTACAAGGACGAGCTTAAGAACATAGGCCTGTGGGACGTGCACAGCCGCAACCTCTTCCGCGTGAACTGGCACAACGAGCCCAAGGAAAAGGGCGGCACCTTCGGCGACGTGAACTACGTGGAGATACCCAGCTCCATTACCGGCACCAAGGCGCGCATCGTGGGTCTCGTGGGCAAGTGGTTCCCCACCGGCGCCCACAAGGTAGGCGCGGCGCTCTCCTGCCTACTGCCCGAGCTGGTAACCGGGCGCTTCGACCCCACCACCAAGAAGGCCGTATGGCCCTCCACCGGCAATTACTGCCGCGGCGGCGCCTACATATCCCGCCTCTTGTCCTGCCCCTCGGTAGCCATACTGCCCGCGGGCATGAGCACCGAGCGCTTTACCTGGCTCAAGACCATGGCCGAGGAAGTGATAGCCACCCCCGGCTGCGAGTCCAACGTAAAGGAAATCTTCGATAAGTGCGTGGAGATAGAGAAGACAAGGCCCGACGCCGTCATCTTTAACCAGTTCGACCAGCTTCCCAACCATCTCTGGCACTACAACATTACCGGCCCGGCCATGGAAGAAGTGTTCAAGAAGATAGCCAGGCCCGGCGACCACATGGGCGGCGTCATACTCTCCTCTGGCTCCGCGGGCACCATGGGCGCGGGCAGCTACATACGCGACCATTACAACGGCGCCAAGGTGGCCGTGGCCGAGGCGCTGCAGTGACCCACCATACTGGAGAACGGCTTCGGCGACCACCGCATCGAGGGCATAGGCGACAAGCATATACCCTGGATACATAATATGCGCGACACCGACATGGCCATAGGCGTGGATGACGAGCTGCCCATACGCCTCATACGTCTCTTTAACGAGCCCGCCGGCCATAAGCTGCTGGCCGAGAACGGCGTGCCCGCCGCTGACCTAGCCAAGCTGCCCCTCATGGGCATTTCCGGCGTAGGCAACCTCTTAGGCGCCATCAAGATGGCCAAATACTACGAAATGGACGAAACTGACATCGTGTTCACCATGTTCACCGATTCCATGGACATGTACGCCAGCCGCATTAGCGAGATGGACGCCGAACGCGGCATGTACGACCAGAGGCAGGCCGACCGCGACTATGACAGGCTCATGGGGACCTCGGTGGATCACGTGCTTGAGCTCTCGCAGGTGGACAAGCGCCGCGTGCACCAGCTTAAGTACTTCCTCTGGATAGAGCAGCTGGGCAAGAGCGTCGACGAGCTGCGCGCCCAGTGGGATGACCACCGCAATTACTGGGGCAGCCTGCGCGGCCAGGCCGCCGAGCTCGACCTCATGATCAAGGACTTTAACGCGGAGGTGCTCAGGTGATACTCCTCAAGGACTGCTTCCGGGCGGTCCGGCCCCGCTATGGCGCCGGGGCCGCCGCAGGCTCAAGCTCCGACGACCTGGCGGGCGTTGATATACTCATAGATGGCAAGCGCATAGCCAAGATAGGCAAAGCCCTCGCGGCTCCCGCCGGCTGCGAGATCGTCGACGCGTCGCGCCACGTGGTCATGCCCGGGCTCGTTAACACCCACCACCACTTCTACCAGACCCTTACGCGCAATATACCCGCGGTGCAGGACGCCAAGCTCTTCAAATGGCTCGTGTACCTCTATGAAGTGTGGAAGGGCGTGGAC
>JBGSKZ010000087.1:0-17036 GCA_041741035.1 Treponematales bacterium | reverse complement strand
GCCTGCGGCCGTTGTGCGCGCGGCCGTCGTGCGCGCTGCCGGCGACGCGGCTACTTCTTCTCGTCGCCCTTATTGGGGTAGAGGAAGCGCTTGATTTTCTGGCTAGGCGTCTTCTCGAAGGGCTCTTTCTGTATGTGCACCTTGCCTATGCGGTTGAACGAAGCCAGGCGCGCGTTCACTTCCTTCCGAATGTTTTCCATGAGGAGGCCCGCGTCCTCCACCTTGTCGGCCACCGCCGCCTCCAGGCGCTCGATGATCTCGGGCTTCAGGTGCACCAGGGCGGCTAGGCCCTTCTCGTCGCCGTACACCAGGGACTCCGCCACGTACTCGTGCGCGTTCAAGAGCGACTCTATCTCCTCGGGGTAGATATTCTCCCCGGTGGCCGACAATATCATGGCCTTGGAGCGCCCGCGTATGTACAGGTTGCCCTTAGGGTCGAAATAGCCTAAATCGCCGGTGCGGAACCAGCCGTCAGCGGTGAACACCTCGGCCGTTTTATCGGGGTCCTTATAGTAGCCGGGCATTATGTTGGGCCCGCGCGCCTGAATTTCGCCCTCGCCGGTCTGCGCGTTGGGCTCCGCTATGCGCAGCTCCACGCCCTTCATGGCCGGACCCGTGGAGCGGTACACCGTCTTCCGGGGATGACAGCCCGCCAGGAGGGGTGCCGTTTCCGTAAGGCCGTAGCCTATGGCGTAGGGGAACTTGGCTATGCGCAGGAACTCCTCCACGTCCGCGGACAGCGCCGCGCCTCCTATGCCGAAGAAACGCAGGCGCCCGCCGAACTTCTTCATCAGCTTCTTTCCGGCCACCTTGATGAGCAGATTGCGGAAAAGCGGCTTCTTGTACAGCGATATCTTCTCCAGCGAGGGCTTTACGCTGGCGCGGTAGGTCTTCTCGATGATAATGGGCACCGTGAGCATGATGGTGGGACGTACCACCTCCATGGCGGGAAGCAGGACGGAAGCCACCGGCGGCCTATCGAGGTACCACACCGCCGGCCCCTGCATGATGGTGGCTATGAGGCCCAAGGTGCATTCATAGGTATGCGCCAGGGGCAGCACGGACAAAAGCCGGTCATTCCTGCCCTGCTTGATGATAGTGCGGGTAGCCCAGGCGTCCCATACCAGGTTTTTATGCGTCATCATGACGCCCTTGGAATTGCCCGTAGTGCCCGACGTGTACAATACGGCCGCCAGGCCTTTCTCGTCCAAGGGCTCGAACACGCTCTCAAGAACGGGCTCGGGGCCGGATTGGGGCTTCAAGAGCTCCTCTATGGCATAGGCCTTGGGCGCCTTGGCGTCGAGCTTGGCCCGCAGCTTCTCGGACACCACGATGGCCTTAGCCTCGGCATGGGCCAGGATATTGCCTATCTGCTCCTTGCCGAAATCGGTGAGTATGGGCACGCACACATAGCCCGCGGCCGTTATGGCAAAGTAGGCTACGCCCCATTCGGGCCGGTTTTCCGATAAAAGCGCTATCTTATCGCCCGCCTTGTAGCCGGCGGACTTCAGGCTCAGCGCAAAGCGGCCCGCCGCGGCGCCGAATTCGCGATAGCTAGCGGCTTTACCGCCCACGAAACCCACCGCATCCTTGTCCCCGTAGTGCTTCGTGCTGTTCACGAGCACTTCGCGCAGGTCAAACGACGATAATGTATACACAGACGGTCCTTCCAAGCGCTCCACGCGCCATCAAAACGGATATCGGCACAGAATTGCCGAACGACTATTCAGGTTCGATTACAATTAGACACTAAAATGACAGAAAAGTTGCGCTTGTCAAGGGGGAAAAGGGTGGGGGAGAACGAAGGGTGATTGTGAAAGGGAAAAAGTATGGAAAAATTTAGCTTCCGCTTACTTCTTTCACATGAGTAACGCTAAACTGCCCATTGCTAATAGTACGTATTACGCTTCCGTCAGTTATCGTCCCGCTAAATGAGCCTTCAATATAGCCTCCGACGGCGTCGAAGCGGGTAATAATAAGTGAAACCGTTTCATCTCCTATGGTTGTGCTTTCGTCGAGCCAAAGTACTCCGTCAAGACCTTCCCCTAGAATAAAAGATCCATTTGAAAATGTGTCAAAACTCAACCATATGCGAGAGAATGCTGGCGCTGGGGTATTCGAATGGGCGAAATCCGAGGCGGATGCCACAATCCAGGTAATTGACCCAAATTTATATGCGCAAGCCGTTCCATCCAGGTATACCGTCCCTCCGGACGGACTCGCAGGTGTTCCTGACGGGCCTGCTTTAAAATAATAGTCTATGGTACCATCAATAGTAAACTGTACAAAGTCTTCTATTTCCGGTGTTTGTGAGGGATTTGGGCAGGAAAACAATGCGACAGTCAACAAGGTTGTGAAGATGACTGCGGCGATTGCGCATACCTTCTTCATATCCGTTATTATAGGCCAAAATATATGAAAATACTATAAAATCGTGTAGAATAGCCCGTAAGTCACAAGGCATGAGTGGAAACGATGCCTTCTGACTATATAATTCAAATGACGTACCGCGCGAGGGAGCCAATGAGAAGTAAGCGAACGGTGTACCTAATGTCTTCGTTTTTTCTCCTTTTCTCACAGTTCCAAGCGGAAGCGCAGACTAGTAGGATTCCCGATCAAAGCGGGGCCTATTTGAGCATAAGCGCCACGACTGATAATGGCGGTATGGATGCAGTAACCGTAAGTTTCTTTGAGATTCCTGATACCGTTACATCTATGGTTTATTTTGGAATCTATGATTCTAGAAATAGCGCTATTTCGCCTGATACTGGCGGCGCCAATAATTCCTACTTTTACCTGATAGGCGGCTCAGGGGCGCTGAGCGACCCTGCTGCGCAAAAAATCTACTATCCGGGCGGTGATACAAGCTATAAGGACACTGGTGAACTGCTTGATACAGTGACCGCGAACGCGGTCAATTATTCCGGTTGGCGTTACTTTGTAGGTGTTAATCCAAGCCAGGGCGAGCATATAGGAAATAAATACTACTTCAGGGTAGTTGCAGAAACGACGAATACGGGGAAGAATGCTTTTGCCCTCGATCTTTCTTATGTAGGAACCCAAGGTTCGGTGCCCACAGGCGTTAGCGGCGCGCGCACCTTCGCGTATAGCTGGAGCATGGCGCTCTATGGTACCGTAGACTATAACCTTTACCCCTTCATCCCCAATGGCGACGCGGGAAAGTACCTTGAATACTCCAACTGGGATTTCGACGAAGCGGGACTAGGTGATCTTTTAGCCGGCGTGCTTCGAAATAAGGCCGGAACCATAGTAGCCACTATGCCAGCAGGAGACGCTACATATTTTAGCGATTCCAATCACTACAAGAACAATGGGCAACTCATTGCAGGCGGGCAGGATAATGGAACCTGGCGTGCTACTTTTAATAATAACCAGAATACTGAAAATACCTCGGAAGCGTATTTCTGGTGGAGCATAGCCGACGACGACACAGCAGGCGCTGACAGTGTTTTTCCCGCAGTACCGGGAGCGCAACTGTATAGAACATATTCAAATCCATATACGTTCCCATCAGCCGACCATGTGGCCTCGACTGCCGCTACGGTCAGCGCGACTTCAGGCTCGACAGTTACCATAACTATGCAAGTGGTGGATTCCGCGGGCAGTCCTTCCTTAGGCAACTACACAATCTATGCAGAAGTTTCTTCCGCGAGCGGTAATGCTCGAATCGATACCGTCAATGGGGTAGATATTGCCAATGTCTCAAACTATCTCGTTGCCACCGATTCGACAGGCTTGGCAACGATAGGCGTAACCGATACTACCGCGGGCTCCGTTGACCTGAGCGCGGTCTTCACTACAAATGGCGCAGCTTTGCCAGGGGCAACGGACAGTACCCTCCCGGGTTCCAATAACGATGTCGAAATCAATTTTGCCGCAAACCCCGTACCGGTCGCTAGTAGCTTAGCCAATACTTCATTCCGCGAAGATGCGGCAACTGGCCAAGCATTAGCCCAACTCACGGTGCTGGACGCGGGCACGGTCGACATCACCGATGCGAATGACTTGCGTATTATCCTGCCCCCTGGCATTGGAGCGGTCTTTTCCAATGTAGCGACCGTGAACGCAAGCGGCGCGAATGTCGGGGTTTATAACGTATCGTACATCGACGCCGACCGTACGGCGGTCATCGATATACCTCCTGGTTTCCTTGCTGGTACCACAAATTTTAGCGGCCTTGCGCTGGCTACTCCTTACTCCGTGTCCTCCGGCTCTTTGGGCATATCCTGGGACAATGACTCTATTGCCGACAGCGTCGACGACAAGCTCATTACCATTACGAGCCAGTTCGCCACCTATATATGGACCGGAGGGGCTGGTACGAGCACTTGGGGTACCGCTGGCAACTGGGCAGGCGGAAGCGCTCCAAGCTTGGTTACGGACGATGTTATCGTACCTTCAGGTGCTTCGTTCTGGCCCTTGGCACCCGCTACGACAATAAGAAGCCTCACGATAGATGCTGGCGCGCAATTAACCGTAGGTGCTGGTACGCTCAACCTAGGCGGCTCCTTGCAAAATACCGGGACTATCACGCTTAATGGCGCAGGTAATATTAATGTGACTGGAGCTTTAAGTAATACCGGCATTATAGTAATCGCCAGTACCGGCCGCCCCAACAAAATGGATACCGATTCCGGTCTCGTGCGCTATACGGCGGCGGGCGGAGCTCTTACTGATTTCGGCGCCGACGATTACTATAACCTTGAATTGACCGGTACTGGTACCTTCTTGCTTTCTGCGCAATATAAGGGCAATGGCACTATTAGCATCGGGAGCAACGCCGTTTTAGACTTGGCGGCTTGGGATGTGGCCAATGCCGGAACGATTACTAATACTGGCCGCATAAGGCTTAACGGCAATGCGCAGGCTTTTCCTGCCGGCAACCTCGTCAGCAACGCCGCCAGCGTTGTCGAATACTACGGCGGCACGGGAGCGCTTACAGCGGGGGCTAGTTATGCCCGGCTCGAGATCACGGGCGGGACAAGGACCGCCGGCTCCGACCAGAGCGTTTCAGAAACAGTTCTTGTTTCGCTTGGAGCCACCTTTGACCTGTCCACGCGGGCGCTCAACGGCGCTATTACTGGATTTACGAATAACGGTAGCGTACGCATATCGGGCGGCGGGCAAACCGTCGCGGGTGCAAAAACCAATGGGTCGCCAAGCACGGTCGAATACTACGGGCTTGGCGCGGGTTTGGCCTGGGGTAATACCTATCACCATCTTACCCTTAGCGGAACGGGCAACTACCCCGCGGCGGGAAACCTTAGCATAGCAGGAAACCTCTCCGTTGGCGGAAGCGCTACGATTAGCGCGCTCTCATTGCGTTCGGTATCCGCCTCTACGGTTGATATCTCGACGACGGCCGCTTACGGGCTGGACGCCAACGGCGGTACTTTGGTACTCGCCGCGCCGCTTAATACCGGCATAGGCTTAGGCGGCGGCGTTGGAGCGTTCAACTTCAGCGATGCCGAGCTGGCTAAGATACTCGCCGATGGCCTGACCATACAGGCAAGCGGAACGGGGGCGATAGCGATCGGCGGCATTACGGCCGTGGGCAGCGCGGATACCGGCCTCCTTACCATCACGGGGGCCGCGGCCTTATCGTTTACCGGGACGAGTACCTACGTAGGCGGGCTTACGGCATCGACTACGCTTCCAGCGGGCATCTCGCTTGGCGGCGTGACGGAACTGATAGGCGGCGCGTTAAGCACCATAACGCTCGGTAGGATAGGCGCTGGGGCAAATGCCTTAACTCTTACTGCCGACGACATCGACTTTAGCGGCGGCGCGGCAAGCGTGACGGGTAGCGGAGCCCTTGCAATACGCCCCGTAACCTTGGCGCGGCAGGTCACGGTCAATAATGGCCTCGGCGGCACCCTGTCGTTGCAGGCTGCCGATATGGCGGCCATGAGCGGCGGCGGTTTCTCATCGCTCACCATCGGGCGCGCGGACGGTACCGGTTTAGTCGAGATAGCCGCGGCACTAAACTTTTCCACAGCCTCATTGATTATCGAAGGCGACGACGCGACGCCTGATTTAGTACGCGTCGATACGAACCTCACGAATAGCGCCGCCGGCGGCTCAATATCCTTCCGCGCCCCGACGCGCCTTGGCGCGGACGTTACGACGACCGCCGGGCTCATTGAATTCCAACGGGCCGTTACGGTCAGGGACGGGTTCTCCCCCGCCGTTTCATCCGGCGCAGGCGCGGGCAATATTAGCTTTGCCGCGGCGAACGGCACCATAAATGGTACTGCCGGCGGAGGCAATGAAGCATTAAGCCTGAACGCGGGCACGGGCGCGGTAAGCCTCGGCGCGGCCGTTGGCGGCGTCGCGACGCTTCATAACCTGACGATAACGAGCGGGGCCGCTCTGGCCTTGCAGAACATTACGCTTACGAACGACTTTACGCTTACCGTGGGCGGGGCGGCGCAGGCAATTACCCAAACCGCGGCTACGGCGCTCATAGTGCCGGGTACCCTTAGCCTCAGCGCCAGCGGCCTTATTACCTTAGCCGAGACGGGCAATGCTATTGGCACCCTTGGCTCGGTTACTCGGGGCGGCGCGTTTACGCTCTATGATTCCGTGGGCGGCTTAACCGTTACGGGGCCAATTACCGGCGGCACCACGACTAATATCGTTACCATCACCGTTGCAGCCGCAAACTTAGCGATAAACGGCAATATAACGGCTTCGACCGCGGGCGGCGGGATAACCCTGGTAGCCGATGGCATGGCTATCGGCGGCGCCGTGAATATCAGCGCCGGAGCCGGGCCAATTGCGCTCTATCCTTTTGCTACAGGCACGGCGATTAACCTTGGAACCGGTGTAGGCGGCCTTGACTTAAGCGACGCTGAACTGGACCGGGTATTCACGACGACCGGAGTCCTTACTATAGGCCGTACTACGCATACGGGCCTAATCACGATAAGCGGTGAGACCGTATCGCCTGCTAACGCGGCTGGAGGCATTGCGCTGGTAAACCGAACGGGCGGCATAGCCGTGGACTCGGACCTGACCGCAGCAGGCGGCTTAAGCCTTACGGCGAACGGCGGCCCCGTGCTTACCGGCGCAATTCTGGGCGGAGCCGGCATCCTCACGACGACTACGGGCAACATCGTATTGAACGCGGCCACAGGCATAGGCGACATTGGGACGCTTACGCGCGTCCGCGTTAACGCCGCGGGCACTATCTCCGCGACTAATACAACCCTCGGGGATCTTTTCCTAGCTCCTACCGGGAACGCTACGGTCGGCGTGGCCGGCTTTAGCCTCAGTCAGTGGGCAGGCGGTGCGTTGCGCGTCGACGCGGGCGGCAACCTGACTGTCGGCGGCGACGTTAATACCGGCGCGGGTTCCCTTGAACTGAACGCCGTTGGAACAATCACGCGTACCGCGGGTACCCTGACCGCGGCAACCCTGCGGATAGGCGCTAGCGGTACTGCCACTACCATTGGCATCTCGGCCGCTACGCGCATCTTAACGGCGGCGACTACGCTTCTAGACGCGCGGGCGAGCACGGGCGTAGGGGTATTCATACAGAACACGGGCAATGTCAATGTAACGGCGCAGGCGACCGCCGGAGCCATAGACATCTTGAATACGGGGACGACGACGAGCTCTGCTGGCGGCTTGATATCCGGTACCACAGTAACCGTATCCAGTTCGGGGGCCCTGAACATTGGCCATGCGCTTACGGGGCCTACGGGCGTAAGCCTTGCCGTTACCGGCGCAGGCGGTCTTTTTAGCCATACGGCCGGAATCATGGACGGCACTGACGCCCCGATCAGCATCGTGGCGGACGATATGAGCCTTGCAGGCGCGGGCATAGGCAGCGCCTCCGCCGACATCGTTACCCTGAGGCCGCAGACGGGGGCAAGGGTAATCACGATAGGCGCCGATACCGTAGGCACCCTCGGCCTTACCGATGCCGAATTAGACACCGTGGCGGGCACGCTCGTGCTCGGCGCGACCACGCACGCGGGAAATATCGTTATCGACGGCGGGACGTCGAGGACGGGTGAGCTCGAGCTGGCTACGACCGGTCAAATAAGCACGGCCGCCGGAACTATAGACGCTGACTCCCTGCTCATCCGCGCCGTGGGTAACGTTACCCTTACGAGCGCCGTATCGAACCTCGCGGCTACGCATATCGGCGCGGTTTCGCCCTCGATGGCCATTACGAATACGAAAGCCGGCGGCTTGACCGTGACGACGGTACGCGGAGTTAACGGTATAGCCACCAATGGCGGAAATTTAACGCTGGTCGAGACCTTAGGCGCCATGAATGTAAGCCAGGCGATAGTCACCGGCGCCGGTACGCTGGCCTTGACCCTGCAAAGGGCAGGCGCCCTCCTATCCACGAACGCAACGGGCACGTTAAGCGCCACGAACGCCGCGCTTACCTTGACCGCGGACGATATGGCCCTTGCCGGAGCCATCGGCGCCGGAAACGGCAGGGTTATACTGCGCAACTATACCGCCGCCCAGCCCATAACGCTCGGAGCGGCGGGAGGAGGCAGCTTGAGCCTCCTCGCCGCCGAGCTGGACCAGGTAACGACGACGGGAGTGCTTGAGCTAGGCCGAAATGACGCGTCGGCTTCAGCCCTCGTAACCGTAGGCGGCCCGATTGGGCCGGCTAACGCGACTATACTGGCCATAACGACCGGCGGAGGCATTGCAGGCGCGGGGCAAACCATAACGGAAACGAGCCTGGCGCTGCGCGCCGCCGGGGCTATCAATGTATCGATAGCGGCGACGACTGTCGCCGCTACGACTACGACGAGCGGCGTGGCCATAGCCTCCGCTGGTGGCTTTTCGATAGGGACGATTGACGGGCTCGCGGGCGTAAGCAGCCAAGCCGGCCAGACTATAGAGCTATCGTCGGGCGCCGCCGTGACACAGCTGCAGCCCTTGAACGCGGGGGTGGCGGGCGGCCTCAGGCTTAGCGGTACCGGCCCTTATACCCTGACTGCTCTTGGCAATCAAATAGGGACGCTAGCCGCTAACCTCAGCGGAGCGGGCGCTTTGCTCTCCTATAGCGACGCCGACGCTTTCGCCGTCGGCACGGTAGGCGTGACGAACGGAATTGCTACAGCTGGCGGCAACGTTACCCTGGATACGCAATCCGGGACTGATATTAGCCTGTCTTACGGGCCGACGGCTATCGATACGGGCATTGGCGGCGGCACGGTAACGTTGCAAGATCCGGTGCTGTTGATGGTATCTACGGCCATCACGACGGGCGGCGGCGCTGGTGATATCGTCTTCAATTCGAGCTTGCGCGCTTCGGCTGCTGACGCCCAGGATCTTAGCCTGACCGCCGGCTTGGGCTCCATATCCTTCTTTGGCATCGTAGGCGCCACGCGCCTGGGGGACCTGACCGTTGTTTCCGCAAGCGGTGTATCGGCTAACTTTAGCCTGGCCGCGGCATCGGTCTCGATAATTGGCGGAGGCGCCGTGGACCTCAATGGCGCGGTCACGGCTCCCGGCGGCTTTAGCTCGTCCGGCACGAGTTTCGACAATACCGGCGCAACGATAACGACGATGGACAGCCCCATAACCCTTAGCCATACGGCGCTCGTGACTATAGGGGCGACCCTCTCATCGGGAACTGGTAATATCGACATAGACTCAGGCGCGGCGAATACGAGCTTTGGAGCGAATACAACGACGACCGGTGGCGCGGTACGATTCCGCAGCCCCCTAATTTTAGCTACGGATATAACAGTAAGCTCAGGCGCGGGCAACGTTACCTTCGACGGCACGATCATAGCGGCGGCGGCCAATACGCAGGGGCTTACCATCAATACCACGGGTACCACGCGCTTTAACGGATCGGTAGGCGGCACGAGACTAAAGCACCTCGCGACCAATGCTTTAGGGACGACTGAACTGAATGCGGCCAGCTTTAGTACCGGGGGAGCGGCTGGCATGAGCTTCGGCGACAACGTATCCCTGATAGTAGACGCTTCCTTGGACGCCTCTGCACTGGGGCCGATTACTGTAGCGGGTAGCGTGAGCGGCGTCAGCCGTATCCTCACCCTTGCCAACGCTTCGTCAGCAACGTTTACCGGTTCCGTCGGCAGCGCGGGCAATCTCCTCGCCGAGCTTACCCTGGCCGCTACTATATCAACGGCCGGCAACTTCGCCTTTAACGGTGGGCTCTACGCTACGGCGTTCACGGTAAACGCGGGAGTAGCGGCATACGGGGTAACGCTCGGCGGTGGAGGCCAGGTGACGAACCTTGTAACGTTTAACAATACCGGTTCGCTAACCATTAGCAGTGGCTTTGTCTTTACCGGGGGAGCTAGAAAGACCACTATAGGGATAAAGACCTTAGCCGGCATAATAAGCGCTTCTGATGCCGACCTCGATTTCGGTACCGCCGGCAGCGTTACCATAAGCGGCGACGCTACGCTCAATCCCGGCATCGGCACGATTACCCTTACTGGAGTCGCCACGACTATAGCCACTACGACAACGTTGCAGCTCGGAGCGGGCGGCGCATCGACGATTAATACCGGGACTATAGTGGGTTCGGCGTTACCCGCCCACCTGACCATCAATACGACCGGCATTGCCACGCTCGGAGCTATTGGCACTAATATTGGAACCGTCACGGTACAGCAATCAGGCGGAACGAGCTTCGCATCGCTGAACGCGGCTACCTTCGCCATCCTGGATACGGCCGCCGCCGCTACGGTAAGCGTATCGGGCAATCTGACGGTGGGCACGGCAATGTCGGCGGCCGCCGGTACAGGCGCCTATAACGTTTCCATACTCGGACCGGCAAATACTATCGCCGGCACGACGAGCTTCGCCAATACCGGCGCCTTGACCGTCCAAGGAACCACGCAGTTCACATTGGGCGCGAACAAGCTCGCCGGCGCCAAGAATATCTCCGGGACTATCACGGCGACGGGAGCCTCAAACCTTAACTTCGGCACCGCTGGCACCGTGACTATTACCAGCAATGCATCATTCGGCGGCACTACCGGCACCGTTACCCTCTGGGACACCGTCATAAACGACGCTTTGACCTTAAACCTGGGTAACGGCGCGGCTACCATCTTTACGGTGCGGAGCGTTTCAGGTCAGGCCGGCGGCGCCGCCTCGAACCTGATCATTCAAAACCTCGGCGCTAACGCTACCATAGCCAACGCCGTAGGCCCTCTGGCCGATATTGGAACGGTAACGGTTACGAAGAGCGGCGGAACCGCATCCTTCCAGGGAAACTTTGAAGCCTCGTCCCTGCTGCCCGGCGCCGGAGCCTACAGCCTATCCTTCGCCGGAGCAGTTAATCAGGTTAGCGGTGCCGTTACCTTCTTAAATAGCGGCAACACGGCCATCGGCGACCAAGCCACGGACAGTTTCCTCTTCGATAACGGCGTTACGGCTACATCAGGCCCTAAGTCCATAGCCGGATACCTCCGTACCAGTAACGACGCCATAGCCTTCCAAACCACCGCTACGACCCTTTCCGCGAACGCGTTCATAGAAACGGGTTCGGCCGTAGCGGATTTCGGCGCCGTAAGCGACGGCGGTTCAGGTTATGCTTTAACCCTACATGCCAACGTCGCCGGTTCCACCGGCACGATCACCTTCAACGGCCTCGTCACTCTTGGCGACCTCGTGAGCTATGCCCGTCCCTATGCCGTCGTCATGAACGCTGGTAGCGACATAGTGCAGCAGGTAGCTTTCTTGAATACCGGCAATCTTACGCTGGGGGATGCGGTAGGCGATGACTTTAGGTTCAGGGCCGGCGTTAGTTCATTATCAGCCGGCACGAACACCTTCCAGGGCACGGTGAGAACCGATGGCGGCAATACCCAGGACATAGCGCTTGACGACTTGACGGTCGGAGCGGGGAATCTCACGCTGAATGCCGGAACGGGAGCAGCGAATACTGGCAGGGTAGACATTAGCGTACTTGCGGCTATAGGCGTCGGTCAAATACTTGATGTCGCCTCGTCGCGATTTGATATAAACGAGGTATCAAACGACGGCACGCTTCGCCTGAATGGATTGCAGACCGAGCATATCTTCGGAACCATGGATCTTGACTCAGGCGTTACCGAGTATTATGGCTCTGTCGTAGGGCAAGTGTTCAACACCGGCATCGGCGCCGCCGGCAACCGTTACTACGACCTCCGCATAAACGCTAACGCGGGCGTGCGCATGGAAATTGCGGGCGATATAGAAATCATTCGAGACCTTCGCATCCAAAGCGGCCGCTTAGATGCCGATGCCTTTGACGCGAATATCGTCGTGGACCGCCATTGGCAAAACGATGTAGGCTTTACTGGGTTCATACCCAGCGCCAACCTCGCGCGCTCGGTAAGCTTCACGCATACGGCCGTCGAGATCAGGGGCGATAACGAATGGTTCATATTCGTTTATCTTGTTAATGACGGCGTAATCCTGTTTGAGAACAGTAGGGTACAGCGAGTTCTCGCCGGAGGTATCTTTAGGATTAGGCCTATCAGCAACCTTCTTGCCGATACCATTACCTTATCTCGATTGATTCCAGGTTCGCTACCTCCATTACTGCCTGATGCAGCAGGCAATCCTTCTAATCCGCCCGTGGCGCCTGGGGAGGATGGCCTTTTCTGGTTCTTCGAGCTTGAGCCTACGGCTGATTTCGATATGCGATATGTCGAGGTATATTACAGCAACGCGCGGCAGTACCCGATCTCGGTGCCAGCGGATGTAACCGCCACGCCCTACAACACGCATTTTTCATTCAAGTGGCTGGATTTTATCTATGCGATCTATAGCTTCGTCGAGGATGAGGACTACAATGGACGCATTGACCGTATTCGGGTAACCGTTGAAGGCCCTATAAACGGCAATTTCAGCGGCTTTATGACAGAGGTCGTCGGCTATGAAATCGATACGGGCCGGGGCACGAATGGCTATCTTATGCCGGTGTCTCCCGACCCGCGCACCTTCTATATCTATCTCAAAGAAAAGCCATATTTGGATACAAATGCTACGCCCGATTGGCGTATCGTATCCAACAGCTCGCTGCAAGACGCTCCGAATAACCGCTTCGTAGGCAATTTATCGCGTTCAGGCGGTTCCGAATGGATGACGCCGGGCGACGGTGCTTGGCCTATTATCGGTTATACCCTAACGGTGCCGTTATATGATGGTTCCTTTATTCATTTCTCTGAACCGGTAGTTAGGGCCGGCGGAGCCTCGATCGACGATACCGATTTCGTAGGCGCTACCGGTTTCACGAGGATAACCGGAACCGCTCCGGCTACAGCTGAGGCTATCGTTAATTTGGGGATCATAACTCTGGATACAATCCGCCTTGCTGCGTCTAATTTTGTCAACCTGGCCGCCACGGTTCGTGACTTAGGAGCGCCGCCATATTGGGAAGCGGCTTATAATAGCCAGGTTATCGGTCCGGATGCGCCTCGTTATCCCCCGGCCGCAGGATATATCGGAGATCCTAACCTCGCTTACGCATTCTTTGGCAACGCGCCACCCTTGGCTATCAGCCGGCCGGATTTTGAAATCGGCCGTGGCTCTAAAAATGAGCACCGCGTCTCCGACCTCCTCATATCCGTGCCTCCAACGCGAGCAGGCGTCGTAGACGACGGCTCATGGAGCTTCGCCAACAAGGATTCTTGGTTCGTCTGGCCCATATGGGCCTGGGACCGGGGCTACTTTGAGGGCGACGCGCCGGACTTGAGCGCCTTCAGCGCCACTCTGCCGGGAGCCGGCGATTCAGCGAGCCTTACGGTCGGTCTCGTTCGAACCTTTGACGGCACGCAGTGGCTGCGCGATCAGGATATTTGGATTCAATCCAGCACTACCAATGTTGTGGCTGTAGGCACGCCAGAGCTCTTATACGATTCGAACGTAGCGGCCGAATTTAGGAGCGTCGTGCCCGGTATTTGGCTGCCAAGCTATGTTGAAACGAATTTCTCCGGTTTAGCCGCCAAGCCAAATACCGGTGTGGCTTTGCCCGATCCCTCTACACTCGTGGTTCCATTTTTATGGAACAATGACCTCCCCGCCGCGGATGCCAAGATCTATGACCGCGCCGTCTTTGAGTTCTGGTACAGGCTGAGCGGGGCGCCGGCGGATCTCTACGCGGGCAGGCTGGAAATGGCTTCGACCGACGCGGCCATCCCCGCCAACTGGTACCGCCTGGTCCGGCCCTTCGGCTTCGCCATACGCGACATACAGACTCAGCGGAGCGGGGTGTCCATACTCAACAACGTGATAGACCCGACGAGGGGTGAGCGCACGAGGCTCAACTACATCATCGACGAGGAGGGGCCGGTAACGATTACGGTATTCACCTTGGACGGCGACGTGGTGCAGACCTTGCAGCGCGGCAGGCAGAGCCCCGGCGACTATACGGTCAATTGGGACGGCAGGAACAGGGCGGGCAATTCCGTGGCGCGCGGCATATACTTCATACGCATCGTGGCGCCGGGCATAGACGAAATCCGCAAGGTCATGGTGGTAAAGAACTAGTATTAGATAAGGCCTGTTAATAAAAGCCCGGCCACCCCGTAGGGGCCGGCCGGGCTTCCTTGTTTGCAGGCTAGGGTAGGCTTACAGCCTTACCAGCGTATACTCCCTCGTGCCCAGCCCTATCTCCTGGCCGTAGGACAGCTGTAGCTCGCCCATGGTTTCGGGGTGGAGGGCCTTGAACTTGTCGTCGCCGGCTCCGGCCTTGCCGTCCAGGGCGGAGCCGGGGCGTACGGGGGCGTCGCGCACGAGGTCGAAGGCGGCCTGGTCTATGGCCACGGGGTCGGTGGAGGCCAGGTAGCCGAGGTCGGGCACGACGGGGGCGTCGCTCCAGGGGGTGCAGTCGCAGTCGGGCACGACATTCTTCACGGCGGAGAGGTAGAGCACCTTGCCCGCCTTGCCCAGCACGGCGCCTAGGGCGTATTCGGTCATCTTTTGGGTGAATTCGGGCAGGGCCACGTTCCAGTCCATACGTATGGCCTTGGTGGCGCAGTAGGAGAGGCACTCGCCGCAGCCTATGCAGAGTTCCTGGTCTATAGACGCTTTAGATCCCTTTTCTAGGCTTATGGCCCCGGAGGGGCAAACGGGCACGCAGGCGCCGCAGGACACGCATTTGTCGGCTTTTATTTGGAATTTTACGCTGTGCTGCTCGCGCTTGCCCTGGTAAGGGGCGCAGCCCATGGCGAGGTTCTTAATGGCTCCGCCGAAGCCGGCCATTTCGTGGCCCTTAAAGTGGGAGAGCACTATCATGCTGTCGGCGTCCAGGAAGGCGCTGGCTATCTTGGCTGCCTTGAAGTGTTTGCAGGCGAGTGGCAGGGAAGCCTCGCGCCAGTCAGCGCTCTTAAGGCCGTCCGCTATGATGACCGGCGCTCCGCACACTTCGGGCGTGAAGCCGTGGGCCGAGGCCGTGTTGAGGTGATCCACCGCGTTGGATCGCGAGCCCGAGTAGAGGGTGTTGGTGTCGGCGAAGAAGGGCTTGGCCCCCAATTCCTTGGCCAGGCCGGCGGCGGTCCTGGCGTGCACGGGGCTTATGTAGCCGTCGTTGCCCAGTTCGCCGAAATGTATCTTTATTGCGCAGAGTTCGCCCGCTTTTATGGCGTCGGGATTGTCCTCTATCAGTTTCCTTAGGAGGGCGTTCATCTTGGCCAGGGTATTGGTCCTGGTATTGCGCGAGCGGGCGTCGACAAAGTATACGGTTGCGGGCATGAGAGCTCCTCTTTATGGGCTTGAGCTTCAGTATAGAACAAAATTTGCGCTTTTGTCGCCCAAAGGCACTGACTAAACGGCGCTATTATTTTATACTTATTTGCAGCATGAAAGCAAACGGCGCGGCCCCGCGTTTTTTTAGCCTACTCGCGCTCATGGCCGCGCTCGCCGCGGCGCTCGCGTTCGCCGCTCCCGGACGGCTATCCGCTGAAGAGCCGGCCCTGGTATTCGGCGTGTATCCCTCCAACGACATAGGCAAGGTAAGCCAGGCTTTCGCGCCGCTTGTAGAGTATCTTCAGGAAAGGCTCAAGCGGCCCGTGCGCCTGGTGGTAAGCAAAGATTACGACGAGCTGGTCAGCCGTTTGGGCGACGGCAGCGTGGACTTTGCCTGGCTCGGCCCGAGCGCCTATCTAAACGCCCGGAAGGCCATGCCCGCCCTGCGCTACCTGGCTACCTATATGGAACGGGACGCCCAGGGCAAGCCCAGCGCGTATTACCGCTCGCTTATCGTATGCGCCTCGTCCTCGGGCTTCAACTCCCTCTCTCAGCTCAAGGGCAGGCATATAGGCTTCGTGGACCGGGGCTCCACCTCGGGCTACGCCTATCCCCTGGTCATGCTCAAGGACGCGGGCATCGATATCGATAGCTTCTTTTCCAAGCAATTCTTCCTCAAAAAGCACGATAAGGTGGCGGAGGCCCTCCTCGCCGGCTCCATAGCGGCCGGGGCCATATCGGACGGCACCTACGCGAGCATAGTGGCCGAACGCGGGCCCGTGCTCACCATACTGGCCGAGTCGGGCCCCATACCGTTGGACGCCCTGGTAGCCAGGCCCGGTATCCCGGCTGAGCTCGCGGCCGCGCTGCGAAACGCCCTGCTTGCCCTAAAGCCGGGCGACGAGGCGCTGTCGGCCATAGAGCGCCACCTTGCATGGCCGGCCATGGGTTTCTCCGTCATGCCCGCAGGCTTCTACGACGGGCTTAAGGCCGCCTTAAGCGCGGCTTCGTCCCGCGGCGCGGAAGGGCCTTAGGCTTGAAGCTTATCAATAAGCTCCTCTTGACGGCTATCGTGCCGCTGCTCATCTCCTCGGGCTTCGCGACGAGCAGGCTATCCTCGCTCGTAAAGGCCAAGGAGTTCGAGCTCGAGCGCGAGCGCGAGCTCAGGGGTGCGGCCGTTCACGAGCGGGTGCAGCTGAGCCGGGGCGCAGGGTTGTCGCGACACCCAATTACAGCCCTTTTCGGGTGGTTTTGGCACCCTTTGGCCACCCAATTATCGCCCTCTGGAAGCTAAGTCGTTGAAATAAAAGAAGAGCGCC